>CANFSZ010000033.1 GCA_947449835.1 Opitutia bacterium | reverse complement strand
GTGGCCGGATCGACGTCGGCAAAGACCGGCACGCCCTGTTGATAAAGAATACCGATGACCGAGCCCATGTCGGTGATGGGCGGAACGATCACTTCATCGCCCGGACGCAAGCGCAGCGCGGCGATGGCGACGTGCAAGGCCGCGGAGCCCGAGGACGTGGCGAAGAGATGAGGAAACGGATAGTGGCGGCGAAACTCCGCGGCGAGCGCGGCGGTTTGTGGGCCTTGCCAATAAAACAAAGAATCTTGATCCACCATCGCGGTGAGGCGGGCGAGCTCGGGCGCGCCCCAACGGCGCGGGCGGGGAAGCGGTTCGTCGACGATGGGCATCAGAAAAATGTCTGTGGAGGAAAAGAAAAAGTAAACGACCTGGCGGCGACGTCAGAGGCCGAAGAGCCGCGTGGCGTTGCCGGAGCCGATGAGGGCGAGCGTACGGGCGGGGAGACGCGCTAGGCGGAGTTTATCGACTTGAGCGCGGGTTTCGAAGAGCGGGGCGTTGGTGCCGAGGAGTAGCCGGCGCGCGGGGATTTTTTGCGTGAGCACAGCGAGCGTGTTTAACCACTCGGCGAAGGCGATGTCGGCGGAGAAATTTTCGTGCGTGACGGCGAGCGTTTCGATCTCGGGCTTATAAAGGCCGGAGCACACCATATGCGTGGCGGAGAAACGCGCGAGGAAAGCAGCGACTTGAGCGACGGGCAGGCCCTTAACGGCGAGCGCGTGGTAACGGTGGCGCTCGTCTTCGAGGCGCGTGGCGACGATGAGGCGCAGGCCGGCGGCGTTGATGGCGGCGACGAACGGCGCGAGGGCCGGCAACCGCAGCGAATAGTTGTGGTACGCCGGGATGATTTTCACCGCGCGGATCTGCGCAGCGGCGAGACAGGCGGCGAGGTGCTCACGCCAGTTGGCGAGCGCGGGGTTGAGCACGGGAACCGGTAACAACGCCGGTGTGCGACAGACCGCGGCAAACAAAGCGCGGTTGGCCGGCATGGGCTCCGGCAGGAAAATCGCCCCGAGATGCGAAACGAGCGCGCGGTTGATCCCGTGGCTTTTGAGGTGCGCGACGAGTTGAGGTGCGGTGCGCTCGGGGAGCGGCGCGAAAGGCCAAGGACCGAGAGCGACGTGGGCGTCGATGAGCATGTTAAAGGCGGAAAAGTTTCGCGGCGTTGTCGTGGAGAATCTGGCGACGTTGCGCGGCGCTCAGACGGGCGCCGAGCACGCGGCCGACCGTGACGCTCGTTTCGCGGATCGGTAAATCGGAACCGTAAAGGATACGCTCGGCGCCAAGTTCTTGGACGGCGAAATCGAGAATCTCGGCTTCGGGAAAAGCGCCTGAAGTATCGACGAAAAGATTGGGTAGACTCTTGGCTTCAAGGACGCCGCGGTAGCCACAGCCCGTCAGGTGCGCCATGATCACGGTGACATCGGGATAACGTCGCGCGAGCCACGCGGTATCGGCTGGATCGCTGTGAAAACGACGTTGGTGGATGTTGGTCTGGCTCCAGGTGTGTTGGAGTACGATGAGATTCCAACGGCGGGCGGCAGCCATGACCGCGCCCATGCAGGCGTCGCGGGCGTTGTTGGAGATTTCGAGTTTGATGCCGCGAAAACCGTGCTGCGTGACGCAACGCTCCACCTCGCGCTCGACCGCGCGCGCGCCGAGCGTCGGATTGAGACAACAGAATCCGAGAAAATAATCCGGGTGCCAACGCATGAGCTGCGCCGTTTCGTCGTTGATGCGGCGGCATTGCGCGGCGCTGGGCAGCCGGCCGTGGACGAGGACATCGCCGAGGGCGACCATCTTTACGATGCCATGGGCGCGGCCGTGGGCGACCAACCGACGAGCGGCGGCGGGGGTCGCGCCGTCGTGCATGAAGACGGGGTGCGTGTGGGCGTCGATGATGCGCATGAAATTTCGCTACGATTGCGCTTGGCTTTTCCGAGGGGGCGCGACGGAAAACAGGGGCGCAATTACGGCATTCGTCCATTCCTAATCTTCCGAAATTTCATGTCCACCCCTCCTTTGAACGACGAACAGATCGAAGCGCTGCTTTCGGAACCGACTCCCGGAGCCATCGCGACGGTGCGGGCGCTCGAGGGCGATTTCATGGTTTTAGGCGTGGGCGGGAAGATGGGGACGACGACGGCGTTGATGTTGCGCCGGGCGTTGGATGCCGCTGGTAAACGAGACGTGAAGGTTTACGGCGTGTCGCGGTTTAGTCGCCCGGAGGCGGCGGAGGCGTTGCGGCGCGGCGGCGTGGAACCCATCGCGTGCGATCTCGCCGATGCGGCGCAAGTGGCCCGACTCCCGCGCGTGGCCAACGTCGAATACCTCGCCGGACAAAAATTCGGCACAGACAGCGCGCCCGGCGAGACGTGGATCCAAAACACGATCGTCCCTTCGCTCGTCGCCGAGCATTTCAAAGCCTCGCGCATCGTGGTGTTTTCCACGGGCTGCGTGTATCCCTTCGTTTCGGTCGATGGACCTGGCGCCAACGAGACGACGCCGGTGGCGTTTCTCGGCGAATACGCCAGCACCTGTGTCGGCCGCGAACGAGTGTTCGGACATTTTGCGCAGAAAAACGGGACGCGGCAATTGATGTACCGTTTGAACTACGCGGTGGAATTGCGCTACGGTGTCCTCGTCGATGTGGGAACGGCGGTGCTGCGCGGCGCGCCGGTGGATATCACGATGGGCGCGTTTAACCTCATCTGGCAGGGCGATGCGTGTGCGCGGGCGATCCAATGTCTCTCGCACACGGCGAACCCGCCGAAGATTTTGAACATCACGGGAGCAGAGAAAATCTCGATCCGCGCGGTGGCAGAAAAGTTTGGCGCGATTTTCGGGAAAGCGCCGGTGTTGAAAGGCACGCCCGCGAAAGAAGCGTGGCTGGCGGATGCGAGTGAATCGATCCGACTCTTTGGCCCGCCGACGAAGACCTTGGATGAGCTGATCGCGCTCGTGGCGGCGCATGTGAGTGCGGGCGGGCGCTTGTTGGGCAAGCCCACGCATTTCGAAGCGCGCGACGGGAAATTTTAAACACCAGCAGTCATGACGATCTCCGCTATCCGCTCTCACCTTCTCGATGGACACGCCATCCCGGCGCAGCCGTTGGCGCTCGATGCGCAGCGCAAATTTTCGGAGCGTCACCAACGAGCGATCACGCGTTATTATATGGCGGCGGGCGTCGGCGGACTCGCGGTGGGCGTGCATTCGACGCAGTTCGAGATTCGCGAGCCGCAGCACGGTTTGTTTAAACCTGTGCTCGAGTTGGCCGCGCGTACGATCGATGAAGAACTCCGGAAAACGCCTCGGCCGTTTATCAAAATCGCCGGCGTGTGTGGTCGCACGGAGCAAGCGCTAAGCGAGGCCGAGATCGCGCAAGGTTACGGTTATCACGCGGGCTTGTTGAGTTTGTCGGCGTACAAAAACGACACCGAAGACGAGATGATCGCGCATTGTCGGCGTGTAGCGGAGGTGTTTCCCGTCGTGGGATTTTATCTGCAACCCGCGGCGGGCGGACGATTGCTGGGATATTCGTTTTGGCGACGCTTCGCGGAGATTCCCAACGTGGTCGCGATCAAAATCGCGCCGTTTAATCGCTATCAAACAATCGACGTCGTGCGCGCCGTCGTTGAGGCGGGGCGCGATGATATCGCGATTTATACCGGCAACGACGACAGCATAGTGGTCGATCTGTTGACGCCGTTCACCTTCGACGTGAACGGGAAAAAAGTGACGCGTCACATCGCGGGCGGACTACTCGGGCATTGGGGCGTGTGGACGAGTCAGGCCGTGGCGCTGCTCAACAACCTCAAGCGCGCGCGGCGCAATGCCACGCTCGACGCGCAGTGGCTGGATACCGCGATCGCGGTGACGGACATGAACGCGGCGCTGTTTGATTCTGCGAATAAATTTGCGGGCTGTATTCCGGGCATTTTGGAAGTGCTGCGTCGGCAGGGACTCGTGCCGACGAATCTGTGTTTAAATCCGCACGAAGTCTTATCGCCGGGCCAAGCCGAGGAATTGACGCGGGTGGCCGCGGCTTATCCGGAACTGACCGACGATGCTTTTGTGGCGGAACACCTCACGCGTTGGTTGAGCTGAGGCTTCGCGCTGCGTGATAGGCATAAAAAACCGGCGCCGTGAGAGGCGCCGGTTAAAGGGGGAAAGGTGGCAGATTATTTTTTGGGCGCCTGAGCTTGGATCTCGGTGAGGCGCTTTTCGATTTCGGCCATCTTCTTCATGAGGTCTTGCTCGACCTTTTTGCGGTCGCTGCTGGAGACGATGCTCAGGCTGGCGGCGTCTTTGACCACGTTGGCGGGCAACGAGAGCAAGCGGGTGATGAGGCCTTGGTCTTTGAAGGAACTGAGGTACAGCGCGGTGATCTCGTGGGAGAGCTTCATCGCTTCTTGGGCGGCAGCTTGAGTCTCTTGGAGGTTGTTATTGAGCTGCTGATTCTTCGCGAGCTCGGAGGTAAGCACGTTGCTGACTTGGTTGGAGATGCGCTGGCTGTAAGCGGTGATGGACTCGCGGGTGAGGTTTTGGTCCTTGGACATCTCGGCGAGGATCGGGGAAATTTTCTCCGTCATGCGCGTTGAAACTTTGTCGACCTGCTCGTTCTGCATTTTCTCGGCTTCCTCGGGTGACTTGGGGAGCGGGTTGTAGGGCTGGACTTTTTTAGCGATGGCTTCGGCGAGGGCGTCCATGCGCTCGACGTTGAGCTTCTGGACTTCTTCGTCGGTGCGGAAGAGGTCGGACTCGCGCTTGGCGATGGCGTCTTTGAGGAGTTTGTTGGTCGCGTCGAGGGCGCGGCGATTTTCATCGGACGAGGCTTTGAGGGCGTCGTTCTGCGCGCGGAGCGGGGCGAGCTTGAGCTCTTGTTGGGCTTGGAGCTCGGTGACGGTTTTTTGATTCAGCCAGAACGCGGCGCCAATGACGACGACCACGATGACGAGAATAACGAGGAGCTGCTCTTGGAGTTTTTGCCACATATAGAATAAGGGGTGGTTGATGCGAGCGGGAGGTTAGTAACGAAAGGTGATGGAACGCAACGTCGGCGTGGCGCTTGGTTTTGCGGTTGTTTTCGGGACGAGGAAACGCACGGTGGCGCCATGAGTTTGAACCGGTTTGAGCAACGAATCTTCGATTATTGGCAAGGTCATCGCGACGAGAGACAGTTCTGGCAGGAAAAAGTTCGTGGAATCGTGAAAGCGGAGAACGACGACCATGCGGCGGCGGCGCGTTTGGACGGAGAGTTCTGGCGTTACTACGTGGAGCGCAGCGGGGTGGTGCCGGTGTTCAAAGAGGCCGCGCGTCACGAAGGCATGAAGCGCACGAGCATGAAGAACCTCGCAGAGCTGGTGATCCGGCTGTGGGTCGAGCCGCGGCCGAAAAAGAAAAAGCCGGCGCCCGAAGGCGAGTTGAACCTCGGGCTCTAACCAATCGTGGTGCGCTTCGGCGCTTAGGCGCCTGCCAAGGTGTTCTGCGTGTTCAAGTGGTCCACGCCGGTGTATTTCTGCGACTGCTCGTCGGCGTGATAACTGGAGCGAACCATCGCGCCGCTTTCCACGACGCCGATGCCCAGGGCGAGGCCAAATTGTTTCCAGTGGGCGAACTCGTCGGGGTGGGCCCAGCGCTCGACTTTGAGGTGTTGCGGCGTGGGTTGGAGGTATTGGCCGATGGTGAGGATGTCGGTCTTGTCGGCGGCGATGTCGTGGAGCGTACGCTCGATCTCGGCCTGCGTTTCGCCGAGGCCGAGCATGATGCCGGTCTTGGTGGTGAAGCCGCGGGATTTGGCGTGCTGGAGGACGGAGCGCGAGCGTTCGTAGCGGGCTTGGACGCGCACGGGTTTCTGGAGGCGCTCGACGGTTTCGAGGTTGTGGTTAAAAATGTCGGGCTTGGCGTCGAGGACGGTGTCGAGGTCGTGGAGTTTGCCCTTCCAATCGGGCGTGAGGACTTCGATGGCGGTCTGGGGGTTACGGTGGCGGACGGCGCGGATGGTGGCGGCCCAGACGGCGGCGCCGCCATCGGCGAGTTCGTCGCGGGCGACGGAAGTGATCACGCAATGGCGCAGGCCCATTTTAGCGACGGCATCGGCGACGCGGGCGGGTTCGCCGAGGTCGAGTTCCGTGGGGCGGCCGGTCTGAATGGCGCAGAAATTACAGGACCGCGTGCAGATGTTGCCGAGGATCATCACCGTGGCGGTGCCGCGGGACCAGCATTCGCCGAGGTTGGGGCATTGCGCGCTCTGGCAGACGGTGTGGAGCTTGTGTTCATCCACGAGGGAGCGGACGGCTTGGTAGCCGGGGCCGCTGGGGAGTTTGGCGCGGAGCCAGGAAGGTTTACGCGTGGTGTCCATGAAGGAAGGGTGCAGCGTGAAGGGAGAAAGGGACGGGGGAAAGCGATTTAACGGCGAACCGGCACCCGGGCCGCTGATTGAAGTAGAAATGAGGGCGACGCGAACGGTGGATTAGGAAGCGTTGCCGGAGGCGAGAAAGACGGGCCAGAGCGCACGGAATTCGCGGGCGACGATCGTTTTAACTTCGGCGAGGTCGAGAGTTTGATCGAGTTCGGCTTGAAGCGAAGTGACGGTGCCGTCGCTCGCGGCGATGCCACAGGGGACGATGCCGGCGAAGTGGGGGAGGTGGGCGTTAACGTTGAGGGCGAACCCATGGTACGTGACCCAGCGGCGAACGGCGACCCCGAGCGCGGCGACCTTGCGTGGGCCGATCCAGATGCCGGTGAGGCCAGGGCGGCGGGTGGCGACGAGGCCGAGAGTGCCGACGCTGTTGATAAGCACGTCCTCCAAAAAACGCAGGTAAGCGTGGAGGTCTTGGTGCGCGCTCAGCGACACGATGGGATAACCAACGAGTTGGCCGGGGCCGTGATAGGTGATGTCGCCGCCGCGGTTGGTTTTGACGACCTCGACGCCCTCGGCGGCGAGACGGGCGGAGTCCCAGACGAGATGTTGTTCGGCGCCGGTGCGGAGGCCGACGGTGAAAACCGGATCGTGTTCTGTGAACACCAACGTGTCGCCGATCTCGCTCGCGAGGCGTTGCGCGACGAGTGCTTCTTGCGCGAGGCGGGCGGGCTCGTACCGCGTGCGGCCCCAGTCAACGACCGCGACGGGCGGCGAGCCGGCAGGCGAAATGATGTTTGGAGCGGACGCGGGCATCGGTTGAGTGTGCGCGGAATTTTCGGGGCGGTGCAACTCCGGGCGTTACAGCTGGGCGGGCTTCGGCTAGCTCTAAGCTATGACTGAGTCGCAACTCCATCTCGCAAACGTGAAACGCTCGGGCGAAATTCTGGCCGCCGCGTTGGCCGGTCGCGCGCCCAAGATCGCGATCATTTTGGGTTCGGGCCTCGGTGGACTCGCGGATCGCATCGAGCGAGCCGTGACGGTTCCCTATGCGGAGTTGCCGGGATTCCCAGTGTTGACGGTAATGGGCCACACGGGTGCGTTGGTCGCGGGATTGCTCAATGGCGTGCCGGTGATCGTGCTCAAGGGCCGGAAACATTTTTACGAGACTGACGACCCGTATCCGCTAAAAACGATGGTGCGGACCTTGCGCGCGGTGGGCGTGGAAACGTTATTTTTGTCGAACGCGGCGGGCAGTTTGCGAGCGTCGATCGGCGTGAGTCAGCTGATGTTGATCACGGATCATATTAATTTTCTCGGGCTAAATCCGCTGACGGGCGCGAACGACGAAAGCTTCGGCCCGCGCTTTTTTGGGATGAGCGACGCTTGGGATCCGCAATTATCTGCAAAAATCTCGGCTGCGGCGGCGCAGGAAAAAATTCCGCTGCATCGTGGTGTTTACCTCGCGTTTCGCGGGCCGTCGTTTGAGACGCCGGCGGAAATCCGCATGGCACAAATTTGGGGCGCGGATGCCGTCGGGATGTCCAGCGTGCCTGAGTGCCTAATTGCTCGGCATTGCGGCCTCAAGGTCGTCGGCGTGTCGTGTATCACCAACATGGGCGCTGGTCTCTCCGATGAACAACTCACGCACGCGCACACGCTCGAAAATGCCGCCAAAGGCGCGGCGGATTTCGAGCGACTCGTGAGCGCGGCGGTGCCGCTGCTGGCCAGTTGACGGCGCGGTGGCTTCAGCCCGCGTGCGGGTGCTGATAGGGCGCGCGGTAGGCGCGCTTTAGTAACTTCGCAGCGGCGGGAGAATTGGTGATTTGCTCGGTCTGAGCGTCCCACGTGAGGCGGTCGCCGGTTTCGTAGGCGATCATCGCGAGTTTGACGGCGCTCGTGGAAAGATGCGCGTCGGCGATGGCGCCGCTGGGGGCTTTGCGTTGGCGCACGCCCTCGAGAAATTCACCGAGATGGGTGGCGCTCATGTCGCCTTTGACGTCGTGGACTTGGCGCTCGGCGCCTTTGGTGCCGGGTAGGTGAATCCATTTTGTGTCGGAGACGAAAATCGTGCCTTTTTCACCGTAGAAAAAGATGCCGTTATTAAATTCAGGCGTGAGTTCGGCGCAACCCCAGAGGCGGTGGCGCCACGTGACGGGGCAGCGGGCAAATTCGAAATGCGCCGTGAGCGTGTCAGGCGTGGTGATCTTACCTTGGACTTGATAAAGTCCGCCGGTGGCGCTGATGGAGCGCGGGGCGGTTTCGTTGAGGATGAAGCGAGTCGCGTCGATCAAGTGGATGCCCCAATCGAAGAGGTGGCCTTGGCCGTAAGCTTTTTCGAGGCGCCAATTTTTATGCCCGACCTGGGCGCTGTAAGGAATGAGCGGGCCGGGGCCACACCACAGTTCCCAATCAAGCGAAGGTGGCGGTGTGACGGGCGCGGGATTGGCGGTGCCGGCGATAAAATGAATCTGCGCGTCGACGTTGACGATGCGGCCGAGCGAGCCGGCGGCGATGAAGTCGCGCACCGCGTGAAAGGCGGCGCTTTGGCGACGTTGAAAACCGATTTGCACGATGCTGCGGCTCTGGGCGGCCGCATCGACCATCGCGCGGCCTTCACGGATGTCGTAGGCGAGAGGTTTTTCGCAGTAGACGTCGAGTCCGCGTTGGACGGCCGCGATGAAGGGCAACGCGTGCCACTGGGGCGGCGTGGCAATGATGACGCCTTCGAGCCCGGGCGCGGCGAGAAGATCGGCGTAGTGTTTGAACGTGAGCGGCCGCGAACCTTGGAGTTTTTCAATCTCCACGGCGGTGCTCGCGAGGTGTTCGCTGTCGATATCGCAGAGGGCGACGATCTGAGCGCCACCCGCCTTGAAGGCGGCCTTGACGTTGACCATGCCCCACCAGCCGCATCCGATGAGGCCGAGTTTGACCGTGCGTGGGGCGGCCGTCGCGGGTGCGGTCGAGGCCGGGGTCTCGGCGGCGTGGGTTCGAAGAGCGGATAGGGCAGTCGCGCCGAAGGCGGCGGTGCCGAGAAATTGACGGCGGTTGAGGGGTTTCACGAGACGAGTTTCTAAAGATGAGGGGTTGGCGGAAAGTTAATAATTTGGCGTCGTGCGGGAGTTGGGGGTGGATCGGAGACGTGGAATTTCCGTTTGCCCCGAGTGAAACAGCGTGGATTGTGGAACCTTCCATGAGCGACACTCCTCTCGATATTTCCCACGACCAGCATGCGGTGCGGCGCCAAAAGCTCGCCGAGATGCGCGCCGGTGGCTTCGATCCGTTCCGCGCTCGCGTGGAGCAAACGCATTTTTCGCAGGACGCGATCAAGCTCCACGTTGCCGGCCAAGATAACACCGTGACTGTCGCGGTCGCGGGCCGACTCGTCACGATCCGCGACATGGGCAAGAGCCAGTTCGCGAAGATTCTCGATCAACAAGGCCAGATCCAAATCTACGTGAAGAAAGACGTCGTGGGCGACGAGACCTACGCGATGTTCAAAAAAATCGACCTCGGCGACATCATCGGCGTGAAGGGCACGCTCTTCGTCACGAAAACCGGCGAGGTCACCGTGCGCGTGGAAAGTTGCACGCTCGTCGCGAAGGCGCTGCGGCCGTTGCCCGAAAAATGGCACGGGCTGAGCGATGCCGAGCAAGTTTATCGTCAGCGCTATCTCGATCTGATCGTAAACGCCGAGTCGCGGGCGCGGCTGCTCTTGCGCTCGAAAATCGTTTCGCATATCCGTCGGTTTCTCGACGCGCAGCAATTCATCGAAGTGGAAACCCCCGTGTTGCAAAGCGTCGCCGGCGGCGCAGCGGCGCGGCCTTTCCAGACGCACCACAATGCGCTCGGCGTGGATTTCGTGCTCCGCATCTCGCTCGAACTTTACCTCAAGCGCATGCTCGTCGGTGGCTTTGACCGCGTGTACGAGATCGGCCGCAATTTCCGCAATGAAGGCGTGTCGCGCCGCCACAACCCCGAGTTCACTATGCTCGAGGTTTATCAGGCTTACAGCGACCACCGCGGGATGATGACGCTCATTAAAGACATGCTTACTTCGCTCTGCCGTGATGTCCTCGGCACGACCAAGATCAAGCACGCCGCGAGCGGACAAGAGATCGACTTCGGCGGTGAATGGCGCGAAGTGAATTACAAAGACCTCATCCGCGAAACCACGGGCGACGCGGAGTGGTTTGCCCGCAGCAAGGCGGAGAAAATCGCCGGCGCCGAGAAACTCGGTCTCCACGTCGATCCGAAATGGGAAGAGTTCGAGATCACCAACGAAATTTTCTCCAAGAAGATCGAACCCACTCTAATCCAGCCGACCTTTGTCATGAAACTCCCCAAGGAGTTGTGCCCGTTGGCGAAAATCAGCCTCGATGATCCGACGACCATCGATGTCTTCGAGCTCACCATCGGCGGCATGGAAGTTGCGCCCGCTTACTCCGAGCAGAACGATCCCGACGTGCAGCGCGCGATGTTTGAAGCGCAGGCTGGCGAGGAAAAGCAAAACATCGATCAAGATTTCCTCCTCGCGCTCGAACACGGTATGCCGCCCGCCGGTGGCATGGGCGTAGGTATTGATCGGTTGTGCATTTTGCTCACCGGCGCAGAGAGCATTCGTGACGTGATTCTATTCCCGCAGCTCCGCCAGCGCGGTGAGGTGAAAATCGAAACCGTTACTCCGGTCCCACTCGATAAAGTCTTCGCGGCGCCGAAACCGACCGCTTAGTTCTCCGTGCCCTGGTACCTCTACCTCGCTCTGAAACAACTCTTCCCCACGGGGCGGAAGTTTCCGTTTTTCACGGCGATCTCGGTGCTGGGCGTGGCGTTGGGCGTCGCGCTGCTCGTAATTTCTACGAGCGTAATGGGCGGATTTGGCTACGAAATCCGTCGCATGATTGTGGACACGCAGGGCGAAGTCCAAGTTCGCGCCGATGGCCTGATCAATGATTCGGCGGGTTTGCAAGCGCGCCTCGCGGCGGTCCCAGGCGTGGTGGCCACGACGCCGTTTGCCGAAGGTGTCGTGATGCTCGAACACGAGCGCAAACCGGCGTATCCCGCGATGCAAGGAATCGACGTGAATCGAGTGGGCGCGGTTGTCCCATTGGAAAAATTCATCCGCCTCGGTCGCCTCGAAGATCTCGACGATGACTCGGTGATTCTCAGCTCCAAACTTGCGCTGTCGATTGGCGCGCGCCTCGGCAGCAAGGTCGAAGTGTATTCGCCGCTGTTGCTCGAAAAATTAAAAAACGACGAAGTTTTTTTGCCACGAGAATTGCGCGTCGTTGGCATTTTTGAGGTCGGTCACCAACAGCTCGATAGCTCAGTCGTGCTCGTGACGTTGCGCCAGATGCAGGAACTCTACGGGCTCGGCGGCGCGATTCACGGTATCAACGTCAAGATCGCGCCGAAGGCCGACGCCGACGCGGTCGCGAGCCTAATTAACGCCTCGCTTCCGCCCGCGGCCCGCGCCCATGCGCGTTCTTGGATCGAGGCGAATCAAGATTTTCTCTTCATTCTGCAGCTCGAGAAAAACATGATTTTTTTCCTGCTCACGTTTATCATCATTGTGTCGGCGTTTTCTGTGACGAGCTCGCTGTTGATTTCGGTCGTGCGGAAAACCCGCGAGATCGGCCTGCTCGGCGCACTAGGCGCGGAGCCGCGGCAGGTGGCGGCGTGTTTTTGTTTTCAGGGCCTGCTGATCGGTTCAGCGGGGACGCTGGCCGGGCTCACGCTCGGTTTTGGGACGTTGCATTTTCGCAACGCGCTCGTCGAAGGCTTCACGCGGCTCACTTCGAGTGAGGAAGTGCTCACTCGTTTTTATCAATTCAGCCAATTGCCTGCGCATACGGCGGTGGGCGACGTCATCATGATCGTCGTCTGCTCTGTGGTGATTTCAACGCTCGCCGGGCTTTTGCCCGCGTGGCGCGCGGCTCGGCTCAAACCAGTGGAGGCCTTGCGCAATGAGTGATCCGATTCTCACGGCGCGCGGATTGCGTAAAACGTTTCTCAGCGGCGACCGTCGGCTGGAGGTGCTCACGGGCGTAGATCTCGACGTCGCGGCGGGCGAGAGCGTGAGTATCCGGGGCGAATCCGGTTCCGGTAAATCGACGTTGCTCCAACTCCTCGCCGGACTCGACGCGCCTGACGCCGGCACGCTCGCGTGGGCCGGCACGCCCGATACGGGCACGAAGCGGCGCGCGACGTTTTTGGGTATCGTCTTCCAGTCGTTTTACTTGATTCCGGAGCTCGACGCGCGGGAAAATGTGCTGATGGCGCGTCGCATCCTAGGTGAGATCGACGCCGAGGCGCGGGCGCGGGCCGATGCATTACTCGCGAAAGTCGGCCTCGCCGAGCGCATGACGCACTTGGCGGCGCAGCTTTCCGGCGGTGAGCGCCAACGCGTCGCCGTGGCGCGGGCGCTGATGAACTCGCCGCGGCTCATCCTCGCCGACGAGCCCACGGGTAATCTCGACGAACGTACGGGCGACGCCGTGATTGAGTTACTGCTTGGGCTTTGCGCGGAGACAAAAACTTCGCTCGTGCTCGTGACCCATAATGCCGCCCACGCCCAAAAAACGCATCGCCAACTCGTTTTGCGCGGCGGAACCTTTGCCCATGGCTAAACCCAAAATCCGCTGCGGCGTCGTCGGGGTCGGCTCTCTCGGCCAGCACCACGCGCGCATCTACGCGAGCCTGCCCGGCGTTGAATTCGTCGGCATTTTCGAGTCCAACGACGCTCGGGCCGCCGAAATCTGCGCGAAGTTCAACTGCCGCCGTTTCGCGACGCTCGAAGCGCTCGGCGATGCCTGTGACGCGGTTTCGGTGGTCGTCCCGACGGATCGTCATGCGGAAGTCGCCTTGCCGCTCCTCGCGCGGAAAACGCATCTCCTGATCGAGAAACCGATCTGCGCTTCGCTGGAAGAAGCGGAGCAGGTTTTGGCGGCGGCGCGGCAGCATGGTTGCCTCGTCCAAGTCGGTCACATCGAGCATTTCAACCCCGTGATGGCCTTCTTGGAAAAACAGGTCGATCACCCGCAATACCTCACCGCCGAACGTCTCGCGCCGTATCAGCCGCGCGGCACCGAAGTCGGCGTCGTGCTCGATCTGATGATTCACGACATCGGCATTACGCTCGCGTTGGTGAAATCGCCCATCGTGCGCATCGACAGCGTCGGCGTCAGCGTGCTCTCAAAAACCGAGGACATCGCCAACGCCCGCATTCAATTCGAAAACGGCTGCGTGGCCAATCTCAGCGCGAGCCGCATGAGCCTCAAAAAGGCCCGCGAGATCCGCGTGTTTCAGGATAACGCTTATCTCTCGCTCAACTTCATGGAGCAAAAAGGGCATCTCGTGAAGAAGAGCGATATCATCGCTTACGGGCTCAAAATGAAAGTCGGTCTCGTGAAGGCCGGCGACGTGAGTTCGATCCCAGTGAAGGAAATTCCCATCGAAAAAGGTGAACCGCTCGCCCTTGAATTGGCGTCTTTTGTCGAGAGCGTGGCGCAGGCGCGGCAACCGAAAGTCGGCGCGGCCCTCGGTAAATCAGCGCTCGAAGTGGCGATCACGATCACCGAGCAGATTCGGGCGCAGAAACGCTGACGATGAGCGGGGCGATGCTACCTTTTCGACTTCCCGCTCCCGCGGATGGAGCGGTCGATGTGTTGATAATCGCCGGCGAACATTCCGGCGATGAACACGCGGCGCGCCTCGTCCGCGAATTACGCGCCTCGCAACCGGGCGTGCGCGTCGCGGCGCTGGGTGGGTCGGAGTTGGCGGCGGCGGGCGCGCAGCTCTTGTTTGATCTTACGGCCTCCTCGGTCGTGGGTCTCGTTGAGGTTTTGAAAAACTATTCGTTTTTCAAAACGCTGATGGAGGAGACACTGCGCTGGATCAGCGCTTATGCGCCGCGCGCGGTGCTGTTCGTCGATTATCCTGGCATGAATTTGCGACTCGCGTCGGCGCTGCGGGAACGCGGGCTTTCCGTCAAAGGTGGCGGCGTAATCAAGACGTTGTTCTACATCTCGCCGCAGATTTGGGCGTGGAAAGCGAAACGGCGTTTTGCGATGGCACGCGATCTGGATGCGTTGGCGGTGATTTTCCCCTTCGAGGTTGCCTGCTACGCGGACACCGCGCTGCCGGTTGAATTTGTGGGGCATCCTTTTCTCGCGCCCGATTACGCGGCGCCGGTGAGTTACGATCCCGCCGGTCCGGTGCTCTTATTGCCGGGTAGCCGCAAGCAAGCGGTGGCGCGCATTTTTCCGGTCTTACTGGCGGGTTACGCGGAATTTTTGCGCGGCGGCGCGGGCCGTCCGGCCACGGTGCTTTATCCGAGCGACGATATTTTAAAGGTCCTACGCGCGGTGCATCCGCCGGCAGAATTGCAGTTGGTGCCGACAGGCACACCGGTTGCGGCGTCGGCGGTGCTCACGTCGAGCGGGACCATGTCGATGCATTGTGCGCTCGCGGGGATTCCGGGTGCGATTGCTTATCGGGCGAATTTTTTGACGTACCTACTCGGGCGTATGCTCGTGAAAATCAAGTATCTCGGCATCGCGAATCTGCTGCTGAATGAACCGATGTACCCCGAATTTATTCAAGGCGCGGCGACGCCGCAGGCCTTGGCGGAGCAGATCACCGCGGGCTTAAACGATCCGGCGCGTCAGGCCCAAACGCTGGAGCGCGCCGAACGTCTTCGCGCCTTGTTGTGCCGCCCGACGGGCGGCACCGCGGCGACGTGGTTGCGCCGCCAACTGGGCGCAGCTTGAGCGCGCTCAGGCCGGTGAGACGGCGGGTTTTCCGGCGGCGGGGGTGGGCGCCGGAGGAGCGCCTGGGGCCGAGACTTGTTGCCAGAGCGCGGCGGATTTTTCCTTGAGCATGGCGCGGGCGCGCTCGACCTCGGCGAGGCGGGCGATGCGGTGGGATTCGGCGATTTTAGCGAGGTCGTCGAGATTGTAGAGGAACGCGTTTTCGAGGTCGGCGACGCCCGCTTCGATGTCACGCGGCAAGGCGAGATCGATGAAAAAGAGCGGACGAGCGGGGCGTTTGCGGAGTGCGGCGGCGGCGGCCGCGACGGAGACGACCGTTTCGGGCGCGGCGGTGGAACCGACGACGACGTCAAATTCGGCGAGGCGCGCTTCACGTTGTTCGAAGGGCAGGGCGCTCGCGCCGAACGTGGTGGCGAGTCCCATCGCGCGCTCGAGATTTCGACTGGCAACGGTGAGCGAAGCGGCGCCGCGGCTTTGGAAAGCTTTGGCGGTTTTTTCTCCGATGTCGCCCGCGCCGAGCAGCAAAATGCGCGTGGCCTTGAGGTCGCCAAAAATGTTTTGGGCGAGATCGACGGCGACATTGGCGATGCTGACTTGGCCGACGGTGATCGCCGTCTGCGTGCGTACGTATTTGGCGGCTTGAAACGTTTTTTGGAAAACGCGGTTGAGGACGGGGCCGGTGGATTGGCGAGTTTGGGCGGTCGCGTAGGCGGCTTTAACTTGGCCGAAGATTTCGGTCTCGCCGAGCATCTGCGAGTCGAGGCCGGTGGCGACTTCGAAGAGATGCTGGATCGCTTCGCGGCCGACGAGACTCAGTCGAAAAGTGGCGAATTCTTCAGGCGGGAAACATTGCCGCGCGCAGAAAACAGCTTCGATTCGAGCGAGGGTCTCGGGTGATTCGGCGACGCCGTAGAATTCGATCCGGTTGCAGGTGTTGAGAATGGTTAACTCGCGCAGGCCGGCGATGGTGGCGAGCTCGGTTTGCAGCGCGGCGGAAGCTTCGGCATCGAGGGCGAGCTTCTCGCGTACGGCGAGTGGCGCGCGCTGGTGCGTGGTGCCGAGGAGGAAAAATCCGGGGCTGTTCATGGACGGGCCGGAGGGTTGGACGGAGCGGCTGGCACCGTCACGGCGTGGCGGCTGGAATCGATGGGCCACAGCGAAAGTAGCGCAGCGGCGAAGAGGAAGAGGCCAGTCCAAGCGAAACGTTTGGCCAGGAGACGTCCGCGCAAGCGCAGGATGAGCGCGATACTAGCGGCCAGCCACACCGCGACGGTGACGAGCAGTTTGCCGATGCTCGCACTGGCGGGATCGCGCAGCCAGTAGTTGGCGCCGACGATGAGCGAGGCGGCGAGTAAAACCACGCCCGTTGAAAGGAGGCGTAGGCCGATTTGGTCGAGGTCGACCATCGAGGGAAGAAACGAAAAGAGCCCGCCGAGATTTTTGGATTTTAGGGAAAAATGCCGCAGCAACAGCATGAGCGAGGTTAGCGCCAACAGCGCGAAAACTCCGTAGCTAAACAGTGCTAAAGCGGCGTGGAGTTCGATCCAGGGATTGTGGCCGAAGAAGCGCAGACGCCGGCCGCTGTCCCAGGCAGGGATGGCGAGCGATAGGAGCGTGAGTGAGGCGGCGAGACTGGCCGTGAAATAACCGAGCACGCTCGAGCGAAAAGCCACGCCGATCACCAGATAGAGCGAAATCGCGGACCACGCGGTGAATTGAAATAGTTCGAACGTATTACCCAACGGACAGCCGCCGACGGCGCGTCCGCGGAGGCCGAGGCCGGCGAGTTGGAGACCGTAGCCCGCGGCGATGAGCGCGTACACCCACACGCCGGACGGACGACCGCGGCGCAACAGTGACCACGTGCCGAGCAGAAAACCCGCGAAATAAAAACCAGCGGAGAGCCAGAGCCACTGGCGATCATTGAAGGCGGCGAGCATGATTTTTTACGGTAGTCCGAGCTGTGGTCGGTGCAAGTGCGTGGATGATCAGCGCGGATTAACGCTGAGGCGCCCAGCGGGCGAGGAAGGCGCCAACCTTGGCCGGATCGTGCGCGGAACCGCCGTCTTCGAGGGCGCCGGTTTCCTGGGTCGTGAGTTGCTGGCCGGCGGCGTCTAGTACGACCAGTACAGGAAGACCTTCTTTGAGTGGATTGCCGTAGCGGAGGTTGAGGTCGGCGTGGCGTTTGGTGCCGTTGCGCCAGTTGGAATCGATGAGGACGAGGATGTAATTTTCTTTTAGCGCGGCGGCAATTTTAGGTTCCGTCGCAAAGGTGTGATCGAGTCGGCGGCACCAGATGCACCAGTTGGCGCCGAACATGAGCAGGACGTTTTTCTTTTCGGCCGTCGCGGTGATGAGGGCGGCGGCGATCTGGGCGTTGCCGTCGGATTTTGGATCGTAGAGATCAGGCCCGAGCTTGGGGTATTCGGGTTCGTGGGGTTTCACGTTGGGCGCGGCGGCCAAGGTCGAAGTGAAAGTCAGGGTGGCAAACAGGACGAGGGGCAGGCGTCGAAGCATGGGATGAATTACTTGGAGCTAAAAAGCGGGCGGAAGCTAAATTTTGTGCGCGACCCAGAAACGGCATTCGTCGGAGAAATCGCGGACGGCACGGGATTCTTTGGCGACGACTTTGCGGAGCGCGTCGTAGGTGTGGGTCCACCCGGTCGCGCTGAGATCGGCGAGGATTTCGGCGCGGTCGGGCAAGTGCATGAACGTGCGACCCGTGCCGGCTTCCTCGAAGTAGCGGTCGCCGAATTCGAGCAGGCGCGGATCTTGTTCGCCGCGTTCCCAGCGGAGGGCCTCGAGGCGCCAGAGGGCGCGTTCAACTTGGTTTTGTTCGCGATCGTGCGTTGTGAACAACAACGGTGCGCCCGGCCGGCAAAGTTCGTGCAACCCTCGCAGAGCCGCGCGGCGGTTTTCGCGACCCGGAATCTGCATGAGCCCGTTGAAGAGAAACAGGGCGCCGCCGTAGGCAGTGTCACCTATTAGCTGACACTTTTTGAGGGCGGTGGCGTCGGCGTGGATGAAGCGGATGGCGGCGGCGTCGCGTTCGGCAGCTAGGCTGCGGGCTTGGTCGAGGAGCTCGGTGGCGAAGTCGAAGGCGGTGAGGTTTTGGTAGCCGGCGTCCCACAGGCCGAGCGTGGCGCGGCCGGCTCCGCAGCCGGCCTCAAGGAGAGGGGCGGCGGGATCGGTGAAGTAACGCTCGATGAGCGTGCGCTCCGAAGCCCACAGTCCAAGGTGGTGCGCGGCGCGGGCATAGTGGATGACGGCGACGGGGTCGTTGAAATCGTCGCGGACGGTGGCGGCGGTTATTTTTTGCGCAGCCACGTGGCGATGAACATGCCGTTGGCGTTGAGCTCGTGCGGGAGGAGCGCGAGTTCGGCGTGCGGGGAACCGAGGCCGGTGAGCGGGAGTGGTTCCAACTCGGGGTGCGCGGCGCTGAAAGCGGCGGTGACGGCGGTGGTCTCACTGCGGGTGAGGGTGCAGACGGAATAGACGAGGCGACCGCCGGGTTTAAGGGAGCCGGCGAGGTGGTTGAGCATCGCGAGTTGCGTGGCGGCGAGTTCGGTGACGTCGGCGGGGGTAGTGGTCCAACGCGCGTGGGGGTTGCGTTGCCAGGTGCCGATGCCGCTGCAGGGGGCATCAAGGAGGATGCCGTCGAATTTGGTCTTGGTGGGGAGGCGGGCGGAGCCGTCCCAGAAGGCGGTGCGGTAGTTGAAAAGTTTGGCGCGGGCGGCGCGGCGTTTGAGGGTGTCGATGCGCTTTTCGTTGCGGTCGGTGGCCCAGACGACGCCTTTGTTCATCATGAGATCGGCGAGATGGAGGGTTTTGCCGCCTTCACCGGCGCAGGCGTCCCACCACGTTTCGCCGGGCGTGGGGGCGGCGGCGACGCTGACGAGCTGGGAGGCGAGATCTTGGATCTCAAATTCGCCTGTCTTGAATTGTTCGGTTTTGAAAAGATCGGAGACGCCCGTGAAGCGCACGGCGTCGGGCGCGCGCGGGGTGGTTTCGGCGGCGAAGAGCGATTTGGCGAGGCCAGCGGCGCGGCCAGGGCGGGCGCGGAGCCAGAGCGTGGGGTCGCGTTGGAGCTGGCGTAGGTAATCGGCGGGGAGATCCATCTCGGTTTTTAACCAAGCGGGGACGGCTAGGGCGGCGAGGGCTTCGGCTTTGATGGACTTGGGATCGGCCGTGAAGCGCTCGTGGAAGGTGACGGCTTGTTCGAGCCGTTTCTGCGGGGAGGCTTTTTCGTCGAGCCACTGGAGCCAGCGGAAGTAAACGAACACCGTGTGGCTGATGACGCGACGGGCGGGGGGCTGGAGGTAGCGATGCGTCTCGAAGTAAAAGCGCAGGGCGGTGTCGGCGCGTTGGTCGGCCGAAATGGTTTTGAGCACGCCGGCGGCGTGGTTGAGCAGGGCCTGGTCGATCATGTGTCACCACCAGACACACGAAACCGGGCCAAAGGGGAAACGTTATTTCCCCAAAAGTCGGATTAAGATTTTTTCGACCACTTGCGGTCGTTCTTGAGTTCGAGGGCGCGCGTCTGGAGTTGGACGCCGGCGACGGCGGGGTGGGCGCGGAGTTGTTGGAAGGTCGCGCCGTTGAGTTTCCACGTGAGCGCGGTGCTGGCTTCGGCGTGGGGCGCGACGCGTTTTTCGAACATAAAGGCGAATTCGACGCGCGTGTCGCCGACCTGTTTATTGAGCGTTTCGCGCAGGAGGCGCAGGAAGGCGGGTAACTCGGGGTGCGCGGGGTGCAGGAGCCAAGTGACTTTTTTGATCAAGCGCGTGACCTCGGTGTCGAGCGGGTAGCATTCCTTGACGTTGATGCGCGGGCCTTCGGTGCCGGTGATGATGTTGCCGAGGACGAGCACCGGAGCGTTCTCGGCGAGGATGGCGCCGTAAGCGGCGTAACCGTCAGCAAAGAGATTGAGCGCGACGGAGGCGTTTTTCGTGGCGAGCGTGAAAGCGGCCCAGGGGCGGTTATCTTTTTTGGAGAGGCGTTTGACGATGTTGCTGACGATGCCGGCGAGGCGGAATTCGATGCGGTCGCCCTGCTTGAGAAGGTCGTCCACGGCGAACGTGTCGAGGGCTTCGGTGATACCGCCGTAGACGTTCATCGGATGGCCGGTGACGTAGAAACCGAGGAGCTCTTTTTCGAAAATGAGGCGCTCCGCGGAGGTAAAATCTTCGAGGTCGGCGGTGCCGGGCGCGGCGGGGAGCGCGGTGCGCGAGGCGACGGCGGGGGCTTTTTTCGCCGGGGCGGGCTCGGCGAGCATGTCCATGAAACTGTGTTGGCCGGCGGCGCGGTCGCGAGCGTTGTTGGCGGCGGTGGCCATGGCGCCGTCGATGCTATCGAAGATTTTTTTGCGCAGGGCGCCGCTGAAATCGAAGGCGCCGGTCTTGGCGAGGTGTTCGAGCACGCGCTTGTTGATGGCGCGGCCGTCGACGCGGGAGGTGAAATCGTCGAAGGAGCCGTAGGGGCCTTTGGCGTCGCGTTCGGCGATGATTTTCTGCGCGGCGAGTTCGCCGACGCCTTTGACACCGGCGAGACCGAAGCGAATTTTTTCGCCGACGGGCGTGAACATTTCGCGGGATTCGTTGACGTCGGGGCCGAGGACTTTGAGGCCCATGGCTTCGCATTCGGCGACGAAGTGGGAAACTTTTTCGGAGTTGCCCAGTTCAGAGCTGAGCATGGCGGCCATGAATTGAACCGGGTAATTGGCTTTGAGAAAACCGGTCTGGTAGCTGAGAATGGCGTAGGCGGCCGAGTGGGATTTATTGAAACCGTAGCCGGCGAATTTGTTGAGGATGTCGAAGATCGAGTTGGCGGTTTTTTCGTCGATCTGGTTCACGCGTTGGGCGCCTTCGACAAATTTGGTCCGCTCCTTTGCCATGGCGTCGGCATCTTTTTTACCCATGGCGCGGCGGAGCATGTCGGCGCCGCCGAGGGTGTAGCCGGCGATGATCTTGGCGGCTTCCATGACCTGCTCTTGGTAGACCATGATACCGTAGGTCTCGCGGCAGACTTCCTCGAGGAGTTTGTGCGGGTAGGTGACGGTGGTGGGGTCTTTTTTCCCGCGGACGTAGTCGGGGATCCACTCCATCGGGCCAGGGCGGTAGAGGGCGATGAGGGCGACGATCTCGTCGATCGTGGAAAGGCTAATCTGGCGACAGAGGTTTTGCATGCCGCCAGATTCAAGCTGGAAGACGCCGGTGGTGCGGCCGGAGTTGAGCAGGGCGAAGGTCTTCGCGTCTTCGAGCGAGATGGCTTCGATGTCGAATTTGGGGTCGGCGGTGCGACGGATGTTGTCCACGGCGTCGGCGATGACGGTAAGCGTCTTCAAGCCGAGGAAGTCCATCTTCAACAACCCGAGTTTGCCGACGGCGTTCATGTCGAACTGCACGGTGACGTCTTCTTCTTGGAGCGTCAGCGGGACAAATTCGTCGAGGGGGCGGTCGGTGATGATGATGCCGGCAGCGTGTTTGCCGGTGTTGCGGACCATGCCCTCAAGGACGCGGGCTTGGTCGAAGATTTTTTTGGCGACGGGGTTGCGGGCGATTTCGTCGCGGAGCTCGGTGGATTTTTTTACGGCGTCCTCGAGCGTGATGTTCAGCTCGTCCGGTATCATTTTAGCGAGACGATCGGCGTCGGCGTAGGCGAGGTTGTGGACGCGCGAGATGTCGCGGATGACCATTTTGGCGCCGAGGGTGCCGTAGGTGATGATGTTGGCGACGCAGTCTTTGCCGTATTTTTCTCGGACGTAGTCGATGACTTGGCCCCGGCGGCGCATGCAAAAGTCGATATCGAAGTCAGGTGGGGAAACGCGCTCGGGATTCAGGAAACGCTCAAAAAGGAGTTTGAAGCGGAGCGGGTCGAGGTTGGTGATCGCTAGTAAATAGGCGACCAGACAGCCGGCACCGGAGCCGCGGCCGGGGCCGACGGGGATGTCGTGCTTGCGGGCCCAGTCGATGAAGTCCCAGACGACGAGGAAGTAGTCGATGAAGCCCGTTTTGCTGATGATGCTGAGCTCGAAATCGAGGCGTTCGACGAGCGTTTGGCCGAGAACGGGATCGGCGTGTTTTTCCGGCGAAGCATAGTCGAGGCCGTAGCGGCGCCGCAGGCCGGCGATGCAGAGATCTTTGAGATAGCCTGAGCGGTCGGTCTTGGCTGAGACTTCGATGGGAAGGGGGTATTTGGGATAACGCTCGCTGCCCTTCGGAAAAGGGATGGTGAGGTCGCACATCTCGGCGACGAGTTGGGTGTTGGTGATTGATTCGGGGACCTCGATGAAGAGTTTTTCCATCTCGGCGCGGGACTTCAGGTAAAATTCCTGGCCGGAGAACTTCATGCGCTTCTCCTCCTCGATCTTGGCGCCGGTTTGGATGCAGAGCATCGCGTCGTGCGGGCCGGCATCGCTGGCGTTGACGTAGTGAACGTCGTTGGTGGCGATGACCTTGAGGTTGAACTCTTCTGCGAGCTTGAGCAGCCCTGGGATGATTTTGAGCTGCTCGGGGATGCCGTGGTCTTGGATTTCGACGAAGTAGTTTTCGCGCCCGAAAATATCGACGAAGCGCGCGCAAGCTTTGCGGGCTTCCTCCTCGCGGTCGTGCAGCAGATGCTGTGGAACGAGCGAGGCGAGGCAACCGGTGAAGCCGATCAAGCCGTTGGCGTACTTGGCGAGGGTGTCGAGATCGGTGCGCGGTTTGTAATAAAAGCCCTTCAGATGGGCGTCGGAGACCAGTTTTAGGAGGTTTTGGTAACCGGTGAGGTTTTTCGCGAGCAGGCCGAGATGGAAGATGCTTTTGCCCTCGTCGTCAGAGCGGCCGTGTTTTTCGAGTCGGGAAGTCTCGACGAGGTAAAGTTCGCAGCCGACGAGCGGTTTGATGCCTTTGGACTTAGCGGTGTTATAGAAATCGATGGCGCCAAAGAGATTCCCGTGGTCTGTGAGAGCTAGGGCGGGCATGCCGAGGGCCACGGCGCGGTCCATTAGACGGTCGATGCGGCAGGCTCCGTCCAGCAAGCTGTAGTCCGAATGGACGTGGAGATGGACAAAGTTCTGATCAGCGGACGACACGGTAGGGCAAGGCAAGGGGCGGGTGGGGCGCGTGCAAGGCGAAAGCCTGAAAACGCCGCAAATCACCTCCGTTAAATCACGGGCCAGAAGGCTGGAAAAAAGCCATTGACGCGAGCGAGGCGGCTTGGCTTGTTAACACCCTTTTCCTTTCACCAACCGTCTCCCGAGCATGTCTATCGAAATCAAAATCCGCAAAAACGAGCCCATCGACCGTGCCATCCGTCGCATGAAGAAGAAGCTCGAGCGCGAGAACATCATCAAGGGCACCCGCGCCAAGCGTTACTTCGAGAAGCCTTGCGAAAAGCGCCGCCGCCGCGAGAAGGTCATGGCCTTCACCGCGATGCTCCGCCGCCGTCACGCCGACTAAGAATCGCGTCATCTTTTACTAAGCCGCCGTCGGGTTAATTACTGACGGCGGTTTTTTTGCGTGCCAGCGGGCCGCGCTTAGCTTCGTGATGCGGGGGTGGGTGACGAGACGTGCGTGATGTCCCGTTCAGGGGCGGTAAGGGGGCGGGTGTTTGTGCGTCACTTGGGGAGCGTCAGCTTTTTTTGGAGCAACCCCGCGCTTAAACTCCAAGAATACCTGCGGCTCAATCCCCACACCGTGCGCGACGGCGACCCCAAGTATGCGTCGATGTTGATCCAGGCTATGGCTAAGCTGCGGAAACGCATGGAGCCATTCTGGGCGCGAAATTCTTGATTACGCGGCGGCGAAAAACGTGCAGATTGGTTTCGAAAACCGTGAGCGCTTCGACGAGTTGCCGCTCGATGCCGACTACGCGGAATTTTTGGCCGGTCAGCCGGCGGGTGCGCCGGTGGGCTATTGGCACGATACCGGTCATGCGGACATCAAGCAGTCGATAGGGTTGCTCGATCACCGGGCGCATCTGGCCCAAAATGCGGTTCGGCTAAGTGAACGAGTCAGGCGCGCGCGATGATTTCCGTGATCCAGCGCCGGTGCGGGCCGGAGAGCGTGATCGCGGATAATTCTGCGAGCGGAACCCAGACGAATTCGCCGGCGAGTTTTTCGCGCGGCGCCGCGCAGGTGTAAATCGATTCGGTGATGCGGTAGCGCGTGATGCCGCGTTTTTTCGTGGCCAACAGCGTGCCTTTGGCGGCGGCCGCTTCGGTGAGCCCGAGGTGCGCGGCGCTCGGGAGTTCGTGTTGCAAGGCAAGTCGGCGGGCCTCGGCGGCGGCGCGATGGAGCAGGAGCGCCCCGTCGCGTTGGCACCACAGACGCGTGACGGCGCGATGCTCGATTGGCTTGGGTGTGAGGCGGGGAAACGCTTGCGGTTCGCCCTGCTTGACGGCGGCGCAAAAGTGCCGGACCGGACACATCAGGCAGGCGGGGGTTTGTCGCGTGCACACGGTCGCGCCGAGTTCCATCATGGCCTGATTGTGGTCGCCGGCTCTGGCGGCCGGTACGAGGCGATCGGCGAGGGGCGCAAGGGCTTTGGCGGCGCTGCCACTATCGCGAAACTCCGTGGCATCGGCGGTGAGACGGGCGAGGATGCGCACGACGTTGCCATCTACGCAGGCCACCGGCGCTCCGAAGGTAATGCTGGTGATTGCGGCGGCCGTGTAGGGACCGACGCCGGGTAATTCACGCCACTCGTCCGGTGTGCGCGGCGGTACCGGGCGGGCGGCGATCGTTTGGGCAAGACGGTGCAAGTTGCGCGCGCGCGAATAATACCCAAGTCCCTCCCAGAGCTTGAGGACGCGAGCTTCGGAAGCGGCGGCGAGTACGGCAAAATCCGGCAGTTCAGCCTGCCAACGGGCGAAGTAGGGTAGGACAGTTTTCACCTGCGTCTGCTGCAGCATGAATTCGCTTACAACCGTCTTGTAGAGTGACGGGTTTTCCCGCCACGGCAACACGCGCGCGTGACGTTGATACCAGTCGAGTAGGGCGGCGGAAAATTCGGCGCGGCGAGCCGTGAGGGCGGCGGCATGTTTGGGCGCGGAAGTTTTGCGTGTCATCGGCGCAGTTTTTGTGACACTCGGTGGTCTCATGGCCAAGCGCGGAGAATCTGCCGAGGAAAAACCCAAAAAGCTCAGTACTTACACCATCAAGCTCGACGACGTGCAGATGGACAAGCTGCGCGCGCTCTGCGTGGCCCGCCAATGGGAGCCGTTCGAGGTGCCCTACGCGCGCTTCGCCTTCCGCGGCACCGATGTGAACGTGACCGCCTACGATAAGCGCAAGGTTGTCGTCATCGCCGGCAAGGGCACCGAGGAGTTCGTCACGATGACGCTCGAGCCCGAAATTACCATGGCGGCGAAACTCGGCTACGACGAGGTGCTCCATCCCGATTGGTTTGAGGCGCACGCCGGTCTCGATGAAAGCGGTAAAGGCGATTTTTTCGGCCCCGTCGTCGCAGCGACCGTGATCGCGGACAAAGCCATGATCGACGCTTGGCGCGAAGCCGGCGTGCAAGATTCCAAAAAAATCGTCGATACGCAGATCATCCGGCTCGACGCCATCATCCGCGAGACCAAGGGCGTCGTCGTCGAAGTCTGCTACTGTCGCACTATGGCGCGCTACAACGAGCTGATGGGTCGACCCGGCGCCAACCTTAACCGCCTCCTCGCTTGGCAACACGCGACCGCCCTCGGCGACGCGCTCGCTAAGCGCCCCGTGCCGTGGGGCCTGCTCGACCAATTCACCGAACAGCCGCTCGTGCAGCGCGAACTCACCAAAAAGGGCGTGCAAAATTTCGAGCTCCGGATGCGCACCAAGGCCGAGTCCGACCCGGTCGTTGCCGCCGCCTCGGTCGTCGCCCGCGCTGAATTTATCCGCGCCATGCATGCGCTTTCTAAACAATTCGGCGAAAAACTCCAAAAAGGCGCGGGGCCGCTCGTTAAAATTCAAGCCGATCAGATCATGCAGAAATTCGGTACACGTGCCCTCTGCGACTACGCCAAACTGCACTTTCGCACCGCCTACGAAGTTGTCTCCGCCGCCGGTAAACTCGACGAACTCCCGCTCAAACCACCACCCCCCAAGATGGAGTGGTGAGGATCCTAGCGACCGCTCCGCTTCCATTTTCCGTCCAATCGAGCATGTCTAAACGCAGACAACTTCGCGGCTTTGATCTCAAGCAGATCGAAGGCGTCTCCAGCCTCATCGGCGTCGATGAAGCCGGACGCGGCGCGCTCGCGGGGCCAGTCGTGGCGGGCGCCGTGCTCGTCACGCGTGAATTTCTCGACAGCCGCTGGGCCGATACTAACGCCCGCCGTATCAACGATTCGAAACAGCTCACCGCCGCCGAGCGCGACTTGCTCTGGATCGACTTCGAAGCGCTCGCCGCCGAAGGGAAAATTCACGCGCATTTCGGTACGGCCGACGTCGCCGAGATCGCCCAGTTTAACATCCTCGGCGCGACTAAAATCGCCATGCGCCGCGCGCTCGAAGGCATTTATCCGCCCGGCGCGTTTGAACACAAAATCGAGCCCGATCTTTTTTCCGCGCCCGAGGAGCTCGCGACGTTTCAACCGACGGTCTCAGCGCGCGTGTTGGTCGACGGGTTGCCGTTGCGCAATTTTCCTTATCCGCACACCGGCGTCGTCTCGGGCGATGGGCGTTCTCTGTGCATCGCGATGGCCTCTATCATCGCCAAGGTCACGCGCGACCGACTCATGAATGAGCTCGATCAAGTATTTCCCGGCTACGGTTTCGCCGCGCATAAAGGCTACGGCACCGAAGAGCATCGCGAAGCGGTGTTGCGGCTCGGGCGCACACCGCAGCACCGCGAGATGTTTTTACGAAAACTCATGGCCAGTCGCGTCGATCCTACGCAGATGGATTTTCTCGGTGGTTAACCTCTGCGCCGCGCGCTGGTCACGGCGTTGACCGCCGCTGCCGCCTTCACCAAGTTCCTTAAAAATGGCTGGCAAGAAAAACTCCTCGCTTGATCGGGTGCTCGGGCGTCTCGACACGCTCGACTCCGTCAACCTGGCCAACTTGGTCCAACGCCTCGCGCGCGAACGCGGGCTTTTTGAAGAGATTTTCAACACGCTGCAAGAAGGCGTGCTCGTGATCACGCTCGACGGCGAAATCGATTACGCCAACGACGCCGCGCATCGCCTCATCGGCATCGGCGAGGACGAACTCGCCGGCCAGATCCTCTGGCGCCTCGTGCCCGGATTGCGGCCTTCATTGGGCGCGGCGCTCGAAGATGACACCGCGGCGGCGTTGCCCGTCGTCGCCCGGGAGTTTGAGCTGACTTATCCCGAGCACCGCACGGTGCGTCTTTATATGGTGCCGTTTCGCGGCGAAGGGCGAGGGGATGCGCGCCGTTTCGCGGTCATCCTCACCGACGTCACGCGCGACAAACAAACCACGGCGCAACAACTCGAGGATGAGCGCACGTCCTCGATTCTGCTCCTGGCGGCGGGGGTCGCGCACGAATTGGGCAATCCGCTCAATTCACTTACGATTCATCTCCAGCTCATGGAGCGAAAGTTGAAGAAACTCAAAGCTTCGAAAGAAGCTGAGTCGCTCGCGGAGTCCGTGTCGGTTTGCCGCGCTGAAGTCGCTCGGCTCGATGGCATCATTAGTAACTTTCTCGATGCGATCCGGCCGCGTCCGCCCGATTTGGCCGAGCTCGATTTGGCTGAAGTTTTGACGGAGGTTTTGAAGTTCCAACAGCGGGAATTTTCCGATCGGCGCATCGCGGTGGAAGCGGATGCGCTCGCCGACTTGCCCCCGGTCATGGCCGACCGCAATCAACTCAAGCAGGTCTTTTTTAACATTAATAAAAATGCCATGGACGCCATGCAACCTGGCGGCCGGCTTAAGATTCGCGCGCGGGCCGACGATGAGTCGGTGTACTTGCTCTTCGGCGACAGCGGCAGCGGCATCAAGCAGGAGGACCTCGTGCGCCTCTTTCAGCCTTATCACACCACCAAACCCGACGGCCATGGCCTCGGCCTCATGATCGTCCAGCGCATCATGCGCGAACACGGCGGCCAAGTCGGCATCGAAAGCAAAGAAGGCGTCGGTACCGTGGTCACGTTACAGTTCCCGCGTAAGGATCGGCGAGTGCGCATGCTCGGGCGTTGAACGGCGACACTCTCGTTTCACCCGTGAAAATAGGGACCCGGATAGCGTATTGAGCTTGGTTGCCAAATTGGGTGCGCGGGAAAGATTGCCTCACAGAGAGCGCCCCTTCATCGCAATGATGCGTATCCTTAGTTGTCGTCTAACGTCTGGCTAAGGTAACGCAATGAACACGGCATGGAATCCTCGCAACCGACACCTCCGGTCGAACTTATTCTCCGCGCACAACGCGGCGAACCGGACGCTCAGCGCGAGCTCATCTTGGCTTACCAGCACCGCGTGGCCGGTTTTGTTTACGCGATCATTGGCCGCAGCGACTCCATTGAAGACATCGCCCAGCTCATCTTTATCAAAATGGTTCGCGCGATCGATCGCCTGCAAGCGCCCGCGCAGTTTGAATCGTGGTTGTTTCGCCTCGCGCGCAACACCTGTATTGATCACCTCCGTCGCCAAAAACTCCGCCGGATTTTTACGCCTTTCGCACCCGAGCACGAAAACGTCCCCGAACCCTCCGGCGCGGTCGGCTCGGAGGAGCTCGATGCTCTGCGCCACGCGCTTGATCAACTCCGCCCCCAAGACCGCGCTTTGCTCGCCCTTGTCCAAGAAGGCCGAAGCCACGC
>CANFSZ010000032.1 GCA_947449835.1 Opitutia bacterium | reverse complement strand
TTGTCGCCTTCACGGACCTTCGTGTGGACGCGGACACCGTCACCGACTTTAAACGGCGTGATGTCTTTTTTCACCTGAGAGGCGGTGATCTGGCTGATGATCGGGTTCATGCTTTGAGTTTAGTTGAGTAAATCGGGTCGGACGGAAGAGGTTTTTTCCACTTGTCGCGCGTGCCGCCATTTTTCGATTTCAGCATGGTTACCAGAGAGTAAAACTTCTGGTACGGACATGCCCCGGAATTCGGCGGGACGCGTGTATTGAGGAAAGTCGAGCAACTTGTTGGTGAAGGATTCGTGCGTCAACGACTTTTCCTCACCGAGCACACCGGGGATAAATCGGGCCAGCGCATCGAGCACCACTCCGGCGGCTAAAGTGCCATTCGTCAGTACATAGTCACCGATGCTGATCTCCTGATCGATCACGCCATCACGGATGCGTTGGTCGATGCCTTCGTAATGGCCGCTCAAAAAAACGAGGTGTTTTTGACGCGAAAGGTCCAAAGCGAGGGCTGGCGACAAGGGAATACCATCCGGCGTGAGATAAATCCGACGGCAGCCCGGAGTTTGCAACTGCTCGATGGCAGCGAAAACGGGCTCCGGCTTGAGCACCATCCCTGCGCCGCCGCCAAAAGGGCGATCATCGGCGGTCCGATGTTTATCCGTCGTCCATTTGCGCAGATCGTGCACCTCCACCGCAAAATGACCGGCCTCGATCCCGCGCCCCAAGATGCTCTCGGTTAAAAAACCGTCGAGCATCCGCGGGAAAAGCGTGATGATATCGATCCGCAACATAGCGTTGAAAAGAGGCTAAAAGAAAAATCGCCCAAACCTTGCGGTCGGGCGACTTAGATTAATGACGTTGGTCGCCGATTAGGAGGCGGCAACTTCCGCGGGAGCAGCGCGACGGGCGCGCTTGATCATGGCGTGGAGGGTGTCTGTGGGCTTGGCGCCCTTGCCGACCCAGTAGTCGACGCGGTCAAGCTTGACCTTGAAACCGTTAGCCTTGGCGCGGGGATCGTAGGTGCCGATCGTTTCGACCGGGTCGCCATCGCGGCGGGAACGGGCTTCGGCCACAACAACTCGGTAATGCGGTTGGTGAATAGCGCCGATGCGGGTGAGACGGATTTTGAGAGCCATGACGATAGGTTTGCGGATCAGTTCTTAGTTGAAAAGCGGAAGAAAAGACGCGGCCACAATCAGCTTGTCAAGCCCCTACTCCCGCCGCTGTGTTCCCGTTCTTATGCTCAAAGCTGGCATCGTCGGTCTGCCTAACGTTGGCAAGTCCACTCTCTTTAACGCGCTCACTCGTTCCCGCAAGGCCGAGGCTGCCAACTATCCTTTTTGCACGATCGACCCCAATGTCGGCGTCGTTGTGGTGCCGGATGAACGCGCCTACGTCCTGCAAAAAATCGCCAAGACCAACGTCGTCGTCCCAGCCGCCATCGAGTTCGTCGACATCGCCGGCCTCGTCGCCGGTGCCAGCAAAGGCGAAGGCCTGGGCAACCAATTTCTCGCCACCATCCGCGAAGTCGACGCCATCGTCCAAGTCGTGCGTTGCTTCGAGGACAACGACATCATCCACACGATGGGCGGCGTCGATCCCGTCCGCGACATCGAGGTGATCACCACCGAACTCGTGCTCGCCGATTTAGATGCCGTCACCAAGCGCATCGATAAGACCCAGAAAAAAGCAAAATCCGGCGACAAAGAAGCCATCGCCGAACTGGCGTTGCTCGAAAAACTTTCCCCGCACCTCAACTCCGGCAAAACCGCCAACACCTTCGCGGCCACGCCTGAGGAAGTAGCGATGATGAAGTTGTTTCAATTGCTCACCGCGAAGCCCGTGCTCTTCGCCTGCAACGTCGCCGAGAGCGACCTCGCCACCGCCGAAGCCAACCCGTTCGTTAAGCAAGTCGCCGAATTTGTCCGCACGCATCACGACGCCGCTTACGTGCCGATCAGCGCCAAGATCGAGTCCGAGCTCATCGACTTGCCCGCCGACGAAGCCAAAGCGTTCCTCAAAGACCTCGGCGTCGATGACTCCGGCGTCTCCGCTCTCATCAAAGGCACCTACAACTTGCTCGGCCTAATGACCTACTTCACTGCCGGTGAAAAAGAAGTGCGTTGCTGGACGATCGTCAAAGGCTGGAAAGCGCCGCAAGCCGCCGGCGTCATTCACACCGATTTTGAAAAAGGCTTCATCAAAGCCGAAATCGTTTCCTACCACGATCTCACCACGCTCGGCAGCGTCGCCGCCGCCCGCGAGGCCGGCAAGTATCGCCTCGAAGGCAAAGAATACGTCTTCGCCGATGGCGACGTCGCGCTCTTCCGCTTCAATAATTAAGCCCCTCCGCCAGGCTCGCGGCCGAGCAATAGCGGTCGTTTTAGTGAGCTGACATTTACTGCGTCTGACCACCGGCCAGACGCAGATCTTTTTTACGTCGCAACGCGGTCTCGACGGCCAAAGCCACGCCGTAGACCATGTCTTCCAGCGGCAAACTAGCCTGCCCTTTCTGCGCCTGCTCCGGCAAAAACGGCACGTGGATAAAACCGCCTCGCACATCCTTTCGCGTCCGCAGCGAATGCATCAAACCATAGAAAACGTGGTTACACACAAACGTACCCGCCGTCTGCGACACTTCACTCGGCAGCCCCGCCGCACGCAAAGCCGCGACGATCGCCTTCACCGGCAACGCTGAAAAATACGCCGCTGGTCCGCCCCGCACCACCGGCCGATCCACCGGTTGCGCGCCGGCATTGTCGGGGATGCGCGCGTCATCCACATTGAGCGCCACGCGCTCCGGTGTGATCGCCGCTCGCCCGCCCGCCTGCCCCACACAGATCACCAACGCCGGCCGATGCACGCGCAACAACCGCTGCAATTCCGGGATCGCCGCGCCAAACACGCAGGGCAACAGCGCCCCAACCACCGTGTGCCCCGTGATCACCGCGCCGTGTAAATTACGCGCGATTTCAAGCGAGGGATTGATCTCGGCGCCGTCAAACGGCTCGAAACCCGTGACCAAAACCGTCCGCATTTTCAGTTTCGTTTTCATTTAAAAAAAGCCGAGATCGCGTGTCATTTTAAAATCGATACACGAGCACCATCATTAAAATCACGTTGGCCGCGAAAATCACCAAGGCCAGAGGCACCTGCGCCTTGATTACCGCGTGCTTGTCGTCGAGCTCCAGCAACATCGCCGGCACCAAATTAAAATTCGCCGCCATCGGCGTGAGCAACGTCCCGCAATAACCCGAGAGCATCCCGATCGCCGCCATGATCGCCGGATTCCCGCCGTGCAACTTCACGATAAACGGCAACCCGATCCCACCCGTAATCACCGCAAACGCCGCGAACGCATTCCCCATCACCATCGTGAACAGCGCCATCCCGCCGCAATACGCCACGACCGCCACCCAAGGCACGACCGTCGGCACCGTTTGCGCCACCAATCCCGCCACGACCTCGCCCACACCCGCCTTCGCAAATATCCCGCCGAGCGCCGCCAGCATCTGCGGTAATATCAGCGACCATCCGAGCGTTTGCAGCAATCGACTGCCTTCCCGCGAAGCAGCACCGACCCTCGCGCCCGTCGTGCGCATCGCGACGATTAGCGCGAGCATCGCGCCGAGGCTGAGAGCAATTAAGGTGACTTGTTTCGGCTCCACGAGCCACACCTCGCCGAGGTGCAACTCGCCCAAAACCAACGTGCCCACGACCGCCGTCGCCGGAATCAACAACGCCGGCCAAAAAATCCGATTTTTCAAACGCTCCGCGTGCCCGACCCGTTCCTCCCGCGAAACCTCATGGCTCACACCGCGCGTGACTTGGCCCGTCGCCGCGAGCACCACCATCGCCACCACGAGGTAACCGATAATAATTGGAGCGAGAATTTTAGCCCCGATAAACGTCACGCCCAACAACGTCCAAAACAACGCCGAGCCCCAGCGCCGTGGATGCTCCCGCTCAGCTGCGATCCGACCCGCCAACACAAACAAATACAAGCCCACCACCGCGTAGCAGGCTTCCACGGTGATGATTTTCATTGGGCACCTCCCGTTTTCTGCTCGTCAGTGGCCGCCCGCTCGATGCGCCGATCCAGCAACCGACACCGCCACCACATCGCCGCGAAAGCGATGAACGCCGTCGGAATCCCCCACAACGCCATCGCCCACACACTCACGTTCATCCCTTGCGCCTCAAAAAATCCTTTCATCAAAAGAATTGCGCCCACTGCGATAAAAATATCCTCGCCGAAAAAATTCCCAATATTTTCACCCGCCGCCGCATGGGCTCGGATCTGCACCACGCTCGCCGCCGACAACTCACCCCCGCGGCCCCTCGCCGCCGCCTCCGCCATCGGCGCCACCAGCGGGCGTACCGCACCGGCGTGACCGCCGATGCTCACGCCAAGACTGATCGAGATCTGACGCACGGCCGTATACAGCAAAATCACGCGTCCAGCCGTCGCCGCCTTCGAGCGACGAATCAACACCTCCGCGCGTTCCTTCAAACCGTAGCGCTCCAGTAAACCCACGACCGGCAACATCAATACGATCGGCAAAGTCATCGCACGGTTATCCGAAAAATATTTTCCGATCATCGCCATGATTTCGTTCAACGAAAACCGCGCGGCGAAGCCCGTCGCCAAGCCCGCCGCCAACACGACAAGCAGCGTATTTATCCGCAACGCGAATCCCGCCGCAATGAGGGCGACCCCGATGAGTTTGATCATGCGCCCCACTCCCTGAGCGCAATTCCCGCCGCGCGCAACTCCGCACCGAGCCGCCGCGCAAACGCCACCGCGTGCGCCCCATCTCCGTGCAGACACACCGTATCCGCCTCGACTGCGACCGACGTCCCATCCGTCGCCCACACCACTCCTTCGCGCACCATGCGTATCACCTGCGCGACAGCCGCCGCTTCATCGGTGATCAAAGCGTCAGAACGCGCGCGCGGTGTGAGCGAACCATCGGCTTGATACGTGCGATCCGCAAAGACCTCGTTCGCGACTCGCAACCCCCGCGCCTGCCCCGCCCGCACCAACTCGCTGCCCGCCAATCCAAAAAGTATCAGGCTCGGATCACAGGTAAAAACCGCTTCGGCGATCACCTCCGCCACCGCGCGATCGCGCGCCGCTAGGTTATAAAGCTCGCCATGGGGTTTCACGTGCCGCACCGGCCCCAGTTCGCGCAAAGCTTCGATCTGGCCGGTCACCAAATCGTGCAACGCCCCCGCCGTAAGTGTGTGTTCGACGCGGCCAAAATTCGCTCGATCCGCGAAGCCCGGATGCGCCCCGACTGCCACGCCGTAAGCCCGCGCCAAGGCCACCGTGGCGCGCATCGTCGCTGCATCGCCCGCATGCGCCCCGCAAGCGATGTTCGCCGAGGTGATGAGCGGCATCAACGCCGCATCACACCCCGCGCCTTCGCCTAGATCACAATTGAGATCGATGGAAACGTGCACGTTTAGCGGATTTTTTGGGCGAGACCTTCGCGCAGCATCGCGAGCGCCTGCTCGCGCGCAAGCCAGAGCTCTTGCGCTTCCTCAATCGCAACCACCAGAAAGCGCACCGCATCGCCCGGCCGCAACTGCGCGAGCAACGGCAAATCCACGCCGATCACGTGCGCGAGTTGCGGGTAACCTCCGATGGTTTGGGCGTCCGCCAACAACACGATCGGTTGTCCATCAGGCGGCACCTGCACGGTCCCCGGAGCCACCGCGGATGAAAGTAAATCACCGCCGCCTACTCTCCGCGCGAGCGGCGTTCCCGCCAACCGCATGCCCATGCGATCCGACTGCGGTGTTACGTTAAACTCCGTCTTCAACCACGAGTCGCCAAATTCACCCGCTTGCGCCCCCAAAATTACCCTCACGGTGGGAGTTGAGCCATAATTCGGCCTAATCCTCAAATCAATCGACCACCGCTCCGCGACCGCGCGGACCGCCGCGCCAATCGGCAAAACATCACCGACTCGCAGCGCCCGCCCCTGCCATCCGCCCAAGCCCGCGCGGCCATACGTGCTGCGACTTCCCAACACCGGCGTGACCGCGATTCCCCCTGCGAGCGCGAGATAACCGCGACAGCCTTTCGTCGCCGCGCCGAACTTGATGCGTTGTCCCGCCCGCACCGCCACCGGTTGCCATGCCACACATCCGGCGAACTCTGAGCCGGTGAGCGCGATCCAGCCGTCCGTTAAAAATTCAATTTCCGGCCCCAACAACGTGAGCTCCAGCACGGCGGCATTTTCCGCATTACCCACGAGCAAATTCGCCACGCGCGCGGCAAACGTATCCATCGCTCCGCTCAAAGTCACGCCGGCCTCCCGTTGTCCCACGCGCCCCAAATCCTGCACCGTCGTCCACATCCCCGTCTGCACTACGCGGAAAGCCCGAGCAGCCACATTCCCGTTTTTTTCTTCAACCGTTCGCTCAATCGCAGACTCGTCGACCACTTCGTTTGCCGTCACCTCACGCGCGCACGGCTGCGCCGCAACCGCCCGAAAACACACGCGATCGCCGACGCGCAGCCACGAAGGCTCCGCGCGCTTCGCATCAAATAATTTCAAATCCGTCTGCCCGATAATCTGCCACCCCCCCGGCGTTTCGATCGGATACACCCCGGTCTGCGCGCCGCCGATCCCGACGGCGCCTGCGGGCACCTTGGCCCGTGGCGTCGCCCGCCGCGGAGTCGCCAACTCGGCCGGCAATCCACTCAAATACGGAAACCCCGGCGCAAAACCGATCGCCTGCACGCGATACTCCGCGCCGCTGTGTAGCGCCACGACTGCATCCTCCGTCAAGCCCGTGTGTGCCGCCACCACCGCCAAGTCCGTCCCCGCCTCAGCCCCATAGCGCACAGGAATCTCCACGCAACGAGCAGAGTTATTTTCGATGGAGCGAGCCGAGGCACCTTGGACCGATCGCGACTCCACCGCTACGGCTGCGATTTGTTGTTTCAAGGTCGCATAAGGAGAGTCGCCCGCTTTCAAACCGACAACGCGCAGCGGATCATAAAACACCGCGACACTCACATAGGCCGGCACCACATCGACGACACCTGCCACTTGGGCTGAGACGAGCGCTCGCGTCCAAGCGGAGACCTGCGAGAGCACGTCCGCGTTCGAGTCCACCGCAAAGGTTACGACTAGGGCGGCATCGCCCAGCGGCTCGATGGTCATACGTTGATCTCAACCTAGCAGACGCCCGACACAAAATAAAAAAACCGCAACGCTTCCGGCACCACGACGTCACATTACGAGACTTGCGCCAATCCCGAGATGAACCACGTTCATTTTTCCTAATTATGTATAGCATGCGCGCCCTTCATCGCTGGCTTGTGGCCGCGGCCATTTGGCTCGGGTTGAGTCACGTATTGATGGCGCATCCTGGAACCGACGTGGCCATCGTCGATCTCACCGCACTCATTGGCTCCTCGCCGGAAAGCGCAGAATTTCGCCTGCGACGCGCGACGTGTTACCTCGAGCATCAACGCTGGTCCGAAGCGGCCGCCGATATCGATCACGCGGCGAGGCTCTCGCCCGCGCATCCCGACCTAGCGCTGGCCCGAGCGGAGTATTTTCTCGCGCGCAATGAACCCCTCGCGTCCATCAACGCGCTCGCCTCGCATCTTGTTTCCCATCCCGCGGACTCTGCCGCCCTCATCCTCCGCGCCCGCGCGCGTGTCAGTAGTGGCGACCCCGTCGGCGCCCAAAGCGATTTTCAACTCGCGCTGCGCCACCTCCCTGAACCCAAGCCCGAACTCTGGCTCGAGGCCAATGCCCTCATCACCGATCCGGCCGCGGCACTCGCTGATCTCGAGACTGGCCTCACGCGCCTCGGCCCCGTGCCCGCGCTCGAGGAACGCGCCCTCAAACTCGAACTCCAACTCGATCGTATCGAGTCCGCCCTCCAGCGCCTCACGCGCCTCGCCGCCCAAGCCGAAAGACCCGAAACTTATCACCACCGCCGCGGGGATATTTTAGTTCAAGCCCACCGACTCCCCGATGCTCGTCGCGCTTACGCTGACGCCCTCGCTGCTATTGATCGTCTGCCGGACTGGCTTCGCCGCAGCGAACCCACCCAACAACTCATCGCCCAACTCACTCCCCTCGCTACCACTCCACTTTAATTCTCCATGAAATTCCCCTCATTGCTCCTTTTGCTCGCTTTAATCACCGCCCCCGCGGCGCACGCCGCTACCACGATTCTCCGCGGGCCCTACCTCCAAATCGCCACACCGACCAGCATGGTCGTCCGCTGGCGCACCGATACCACCGAGCCTTCGAGTGTGCGCTACGGCTTCGCGTCCAATCAACTGACGCTGACCGCCAAGTCCGAAGGCATTAGCGCCGAACACGTCGTTCAACTCACCAAGCTTCAACCCAACACTCGCTATTTTTACGCGCCCATCACCGGCAACGACAAACCTGCGAAGCCGGGCGCAGAAGACGGCCCACCCTCTGCACTCGTCAGCAGCTTTGTGACCCCACCAATCCCCGGCCCCGCGCAACCCACCCGCGTCTGGGTCCTCGGCGATCCGGGCACCAAAACTCCCGCGCAAATCGCCGTCCGCGACGCCTACTATAAATTTAGTGGCACCCGCACCACCGACCTCTGGCTCATGCTCGGCGACAACGCTTACGCCGACGGCACCGATGCTGAATACCAGAAAGCTGTTTTTGAAATGTATCCCAGCATGCTGCGCACCGCTCCGCTCTGGCCCACGCTCGGTAACCACGACGGCCGAAGCGCCAACTCCCTGACCCAGTCCGGCGTTTACTACGATATTTTTACCCTACCCACGATGGGCCAAGCCGGCGGTGTTCCGTCGGGCACCGAGGCTTATTATTCCTTCGATCACGCCAACATCCACTTCATCTGCCTGGATTCCAACGACAGCCCGCGCGACGCGGACGGCGCCATGGCGCAATGGCTCCGCGCCGATCTCGCAGCCACCACCCGCGACTGGATCGTCGTCTTCTTCCATCATCCCACCTACACCAAAGGCACCCACGACTCCGACAAAGACACCGACTCTGGCGGCCGCATGAACGACATGCGGGCCAATTTTCTCCCCATTCTCGAAGCCGGCGGCGTTGATCTTATCCTCAGCGGTCATTCCCACGATTACGAGCGCTCTTACTTCATCGACGGACACTACGGCAAAAGCCAAACTTGGGAAAACCGTTACATCCTCCAAGCCCGCGACGGTCGCCCCGAAGGCCAAGGCGCCTACACCAAACCCCGCGCCCGCACCGCGCACTCGGGCGAAATCTCCGTCGTCACCGGTAGCGCTGGCCACGCCAGCGCGACACCCATTCCGCTCAACCATCCCGCCATGTGGATCTCCCTCAACGAAGCCGGCTCCTCCATCATCGACATCGACGGGCTCAAACTGAACTTCACCTTCCTCAACGAATCCGGCGCCATCCGCGACACGTTTACGATTGAGAAAAAGTAACTTGCGCCGCGCTGGCGCCTAGTGCCCGTCGCTCGCCCGACCGGTACGGAATTCGCAGGGTTAGAGTTGTACTTTCGCCACGCTGGAGGATAAATAAATCCTCCATGCGCCACCGTCTGCTTCCTCTCGCCGCCATCGCCTTGCTCGGGCTGACCTCCTGTCGCGATTCCAAGATTACCACCTATCGCGTCCCCAAGGAAAAAACTCCCGCGATGCCCGCCGCCCCAGCGGCCACCGCCAACGCCCCCGGCGCGACCATGGCCAACACCGCCGTTACCACCGCAAACGGCCCCGGCCTCACTTGGAGCGCCCCCGCCCATTGGACCGCCAAAGCCGCCTCCGCCATGCGCAAAGGTAGCTACGCGATCACCGCTGATTCCGGCGAAACCGCCGATCTTTCTATCACGGCCTTCCCCGGCGACGTCGGCGGCGATCTCGCCAACGTCAACCGCTGGCGCGGCCAAATCCAACTCCCCCCGCTCGCCGTCGCCGAACTCTCTGGCGCTACGGCGCACCTCGACGTCAACGGCCTCCATCTGACCACCGTCGATATCACGGGCGGCCCAACGGCCAAACCGCAACGCGTCATCGGCGCCATCATTCCCGTCGGCAACGCCACGTGGTTCTTCAAACTCTCCGGCCCCGCCGCCCTCGTGGGCCGCGAACAAGCCGCCTTCGCTACTTTCCTCCAAACCATCCGCGCCTCTAGCGCCACGCCATGAGCGACCTCATCCGCCAGTTCCGCGATTTCTTCGTCTCGTTGAAGCTCACGGTCGTACTGATCGCGTTCTCCATCTTGCTGATCTTCGCCGCGACCCTTGATCAGGTGAATCTTGGCATCTGGGCCGTCCAACAGAAATATTTCCACTCGCTCTTCGTTATGTGGCGCTTCGGCGACATCCCGGTGCCCATCTTCCCCGGCGGCTACCTCATCGGCGGATTTCTGCTCATCAACCTCATCGCCGCCCAAGTCTACCGCTTCAAACTCACGGTCAAAAAATCCGGCATCTGGCTGACCCACATCGGCCTCATTCTTCTACTCATCGGCGAACTCCTCACGGGTCTCTGGCAGGAAGAATTTGCCCTCCGCCTCGACGAGGGCGAAACCAAAAATTTCTCCGAAAGCTACCGTTCGAACGAACTGGCGATCACCGAAACCACGGACCCGAAATTCGACGACGTCGTAGCCATACCCGAAAAATTCGTCGCCCGCGGGGAGCCCATCCAACAAGCGAAACTTCCTTTCCGCGTCGTCCCCAAGATTTATTACCCCAACGCCGCCCTCGCCGCCCGCGACGCCAACACCCCCGGCGCCACCGCGACCCCCGCGACGACCGGCATCGGCCTCCAAGCCACCGCGACCCCGCTCCCGCTCACCTACAAACAAAACGAGCGCAACGCCCCCGCCGCCTACATCGAACTCGCCGGCCCCGAGGGCCCGATCGGCACGTGGCTCGTCTCCGCCGACCCGCGCTTCCCACCGCAAAGTTTCGAATACGCCGGACGCACGTGGAAAATCGCCTTCCGCTTCGAGCGCAGCTATAAACCCTATTCGCTCACGCTGCTCAAATTTTCCCACGACCGCTACGCCGGCACCGAAATTCCGAAAAATTTTTCCAGCCGCATCCGCCTCAACTCACCCGACGGCCGCGACGACCGCGAAGTCCTCATCTACATGAACAACCCGCTGCGCTACGCCGGACTCACGTTCTACCAAGCCGGTTTTGAAAACGACGACAAGACTACCATCCTCCAAGTCGTCCGCAATCCCAGCTGGCAACTTCCCTACATCGCCTGCGCGCTCATGACCCTTGGCCTCATCGTGCAATTTGGCATCCACCTCGTCGCGTTCATCGCCCGCCGCCGTCCCGCTCCTACCGCCGTCGCATGAAAAAATTCATCCCGCTCTTCGTCCTCCTACTCGGCGCGCTTTACCTCGGCAGTAAAATAGTGCCCGAACGCTCTACGTCACAATTCGACCTAGCAGCTTTCGGCGAACTTCCCGTCCTGCTCAATGGCCGTCTAAAACCGTTGGACACCGTAGCCCGTAGTTCCCTAATGCAGTTTCAAGGCCGGCAGCGCGTGAGCGATCCAGCCGACAGTGAGCCACGAGTAAATTCACCCACGGAATGGCTGGTGAATGTCTTCTTTATCTCGTCCAAAGCAGATTCATACCCCGTTTTCAGGATCGATTCACCGGATCTACTCAGTCTCTTGGGAATATCAGAAGAGGACGCCAAAGTCCGTTACGCGAGTCCTGCCAAACAATTCATGGCCGTAATGGGTTTTCTGCCTTCTACGCGCTCTCGCTTTTCGTACGAAAAAATTGCACCCAAAATATCCGAGTTAGAGCGGCAAGCCAAACTAGCTAACCCAATCGAAAGTGCCGTGCGCACGCCGTTCCAAAATGCCGTCGTCCAGCTCTACGGCTCACTCGTGCAGTATCAGCAGCTCAAGCATACTTTGGCTCCGCCAACAACCGACGACTTTCTAGCTGAGCTGCTCCGTTTCCAAAAATTACTTCCGACGGGCATCGCCGCGGTAAGAGCCAAACAGGCGGGCCAACCTCACGATACTGAGACGGCGCAGTCCATGATTGAATTGGGGCAGCGTTACCTATTCATGTCGGAGGTCACGTCCATTTTAGCCATCCCGCCAGTCAGCGGTGTCGCTGATGATAATGCATGGAGCACCACTGGACAATCGCTCTTGGGCGCCTTCCAACGCGGTTCGGTCGATTCTTCAGTCCTAGCCTACGCCGGACTCGGCTACGCTTGGCGTCAGAACCAGCCCGAGCAGTTCAACAAGCTCGTAGAGCTCTATCGGTCACAAATACAAAAGCGTTTTGAGCTTCAACTAAGGAAGACTCACGCGGAAGTGCGCTTCAATGCCGCCGAACCTTTTTATGCGAGCATGACACTTTATGTTTTCGCGTTTCTTTTCGCAATCGTGTCGTGGCTTAAATGGCCCGAGATCCTGGGTCGCTCCGCGTTTTATTTGATCCTCCTCGCCTGGCTCGCGACGACCGCCGGCATCGCCACGCGCATGTGGCTAGAAGGTCGCCCACCTGTCACCAACCTTTACTCTTCCGCGCTCTTCATCGGCTGGGGCTCCGTCGGACTTTGCCTCATCCTCGAGGCGATCTACAAAAACGCTATCGGCAGCGTCGCCGCCGGTCTCACTGGTTTCGCCACCTTGCTCATCGCCCATCACCTCTCGCTGACTGGCGACACTCTCGAGATGATGCGCGCCGTGCTCGACTCCAACTTCTGGTTGGCGACCCACGTCGTGATCGTGACCATCGGTTACTCGGCCACCTTCCTCGCCGGTTTTCTTGCGATCATTTACATTTTGCGCGGTGGATTCACCCGGTCGCTCGACCACGCCAGCGCCGAAGCCCTCGTGCGCATGGTTTACGGTATCATCTGTTTCGCGACGCTCTTCAGCTTTGTGGGCACCGTCCTCGGCGGCATCTGGGCCGATCAATCTTGGGGTCGCTTCTGGGGCTGGGACCCGAAGGAAAACGGCGCTCTCATCATCGTGCTGTGGAATGCCCTGATACTACACGCCCGCTGGGGTGGCCTCATCAAAGCCCGCGGCCTCATGGCGCTCGCCGTGTTCGGCAACGTCGTCACGAGCTGGAGTTGGTTTGGCACCAATATGCTCGGCGTCGGCCTCCACAGCTACGGCTTCACTGATTCGGCCTTCATGGCGCTCATCGTTTTTGTTGTCAGCCAACTCGCCTTGATCGCCCTCGCCGTTCGTCCTTTGACGAAGTGGCGCAGCTTTCAATCGGATTAACCGCACCCACGCTCAACCGCCGAGCAATTCCTCGGCGTGGGCCAGTGCGCTCTTCGCCGTACGGTCGCCCAACATTCGAGCGAGCTCGCTCACGCGCGCCTTTCGGTTGGCTTGAATAGGCGCGATACCGACGACGGCACGATCCTTAGACTGATCCTTCGTCACGACCAAGTGCGACACTGCTTGCGCCGCCACTTGCGGCAGATGCGTGACGCACAACACCTGATGGTTTTTTGCGATCGCCGCCATTTTTTCTCCGACCACGCGCCCGATCTCGCCGCCGACATTCGCATCGACCTCATCGAAAACCAGCAAGGGCACATCATCCAAATCGGCCAAAACCGTTTTTAGCGCCAACATCACGCGCGCTAACTCGCCACTTGATGCGATCCGACTGAGCGGCAACGGCGCCTCGCCGACATTGGGCGAAAACAAAAATTCGCATCCGCAATCGCCGGACGGTCCCGGTTGCGCGAGCGCCACGATACGAATGTGAAAATCCGCCTTCTTAAAGCCGAGTTGCACGATCCCCTTGGCGGCAATCTTGGCGAGCTCCTTGGCAGCCTTTTCGCGCACGACGCGCAGGAACGCGCCTTCTTTTTTAAGCGCCAGCTCCGCATCAGCGATGTGTTTTTCCAACCGTGCAAGCGCGCCCTCTAGGTCGCCTTGCACTTCGAGGCGCAATCTCAATTCATCGCGCGCCGCGATCACCGCCACGACGTCGCCGCCATGTTTCCGCTTCACCTCGAGCCAGGTGTTCATGCGCTCGGTGAGTTGTTCGGCTTGCTCGGGATCAAACTGGAGTTCCGCGCCCAGCGCCGCGAATTCCGCCCCGAGGTCGTTCACCTCGATCGAGGCCGCCGCGAGGCGCTCAGCGAGCGCTTGGGTCGAAGGATCGATTTCTTCCAACGTACGCGCGTCGCGCAACAAACCGGCGACGCGGCCTTGCAAGCCGTCTTCACCGACGAGGCCGTGGGCCAGCGTCTGCGTGATTTCGATCAATTCCTGCGCGCGATTCATGCGCTTGAAATCACGTTCCAGCGTCTCGATCGCTTCCGGGGTGAGTTCAAGGGCATCCAAGCGCGTGAGCTGATTTTGCAAAAATTCGAGTTGGCTCGCGGAGAGTTTTTTTTCGCCGAGAATTTTTTCTCGTTCGAGGCAACGCTCGCGCCAGATTCCATATTTTTGTTGATAGGCGGACAACGCGGGCGCGGCGCGGCCGAAGAGATCGAGCAGTTCCAACTGGCAACTGTCCTTGAGCAAGCGACGCGGCTCGCTGGGTCCATGGAAATCCACCCAATGTTCACCTAGGCGTTGCAGCACGGCCAAAGTCGCGAGGCTACCGTTGACGGTGATCTTGGGGGCCTTTTCGCGCGGGACAGTGCGCCTCAGAATTAACAAACCGTCCTCGCACTCCGGCAACTCAAGCTCCGCGAGCACGGCGTTGATCACTTTGGGTTTCGCAAAAAAAAGTGCCGCCTCGACTTCACACGCGGGCGCACCTTGGCGAATGATGGACTTGTCGGCCCGTTCGCCCGCCAGTAATCCGAGGGCTCCGAGCAAGATGCTCTTTCCGGCGCCAGTCTCGCCCGTGACGGCCGTAAAGCCGGCTTCGAAATCGAGGGACACTTCCTCCAAGAGGGCTAGGTTGCGAACATGCAGCGATTGAAGCATGTAGCCACTGGGCACAAAAAATCCCCGCGTTTCAAGAGCGACGACGTGAAAGTTAGCCGCTTTTTCAGCGGCGCACCCTATACGAGCGACCAGACGATCAGCTCAGACTTCGTCCAGCGGACGCGTGGCGTCGCCGAAACTCGGTAAACGCACATCCATTTTGTCCATCATGGAGAGATAAAGTCGGCACATCTGTCGATCGGGCTTGCCGGTATAGTCGAGGATGCGTCCGCCTTTGATACGGCCACCACCGCCGCCGAGCATAACAACGGGGAGCTGACGAGCCTCGTGATTGCCCGTCAGCATCGAGGAACAGAAAAGCACCATGCTGTTATCGAGCAACGTGCGCGGGCCTTCTTGAATCGCGTCCATCTTGCTCGCGATATAAGCCACCTGCTGCGTGAAAAACTGGTTTACCTTGAGCCAGTCCACCGAATCAGAATGCGAAAGCAGGTGATGAATCATGTAATCCACACCAAGATTCGGAAACCGCAGCGAGGAATGATCGTTGTTGAGCTTGAGCGAAGTAATGCGCGTAGCATCCGTCTGAAACCCCAACACCAAAATATCTGCCATCAGCCGCATGTGCTCACCGATATCTTGCGGGATGCCATCAGCCGGCCTGGCCATATTCGGTTTTGCCAGCGTCGGCCGCCAACCCTGCAGCTCCCCTTTCTTACCAGCGTTTTCGATCCGCAACTCTACGTCGCGCACCGAATGGAGATATTCATCAAGTTTCTGCTGATCCGAATTACTCAGACGCCGACGCAATCCACTCGTATCCTCGAGCACCGCATCGAGCACGCTTTGGTCGCCGCGGCGCACTTCGTCCTTGAACAAGCGATCAAAAGCCAGCGCTGGATAAATTTCTAGCGGCGTCGGGGTAGTCGGCGAGCTCCACGAAATGTGCGAGCTATAAAGCATCGAATAATTTTTATGCACCGAGGGATTCGATTTCTCGCAACCGAGCACGAGACTGGGAACCTTGGTAGAATTCCCATAGCGCTGTGCGAGCAATTGATCGATGCTGGTGCCCGAGCGGATTTCACCGCCCGAGGCAAGCGGTGCGCCCGAGAGCAAGTTGCCTGTTTGCGAGCTATGGATGTTTCCTTTAAGCGCCTGTTCGTTGTAGAGGCCGCGCACGAAGAGCATTTTTTTCCGGTGCGCGGCGAGCGGTGCGAGCACTTGGCCGAGCTCCATGTTTTCGCCTTCGCCTTTAGCCCACCACTCTTTGCTGTGAAACCCATTACCAGAAAAGAGCACCGCCAAACGCACGGGTGCTTCGCTCGCGGCATCACGACCGCGCGGCTCATCGCCCCAAACATTGAGCGACTCCATCCACGGCAACGCCATCGTGACTCCAACTCCGCGCAAAAAAGTACGACGTGATAGCTGATGGGTTTTCATGGGGGTAAAAGTAAACTCACTGTTCGTATTGGGTGTCGCGACCGCGAATTTCGCGAAATTGACGACTACGTACGATCACCTCAATCGCACCGCTCACCCGATAATCATTGGCCTGCAGTTGCGCACGCATCTCGTCGAGCAAAGGTTCATCTGATAACATCACTGAACGTCCCAGAGCGTAGCCGAGCAATTTACGGTTAAATTGAGCCAGAAATGCATCGCGGCGGTTCCTCACGAGATAATCCCGCAAGCCCGCCAAACCCTCGATCTGCGTGCCGTCCGCGACTTTGGCTTTGGCGTCAATCGCCCGCCCGCCGAGATCGCGCTCACGCCAGCGCCCGATCGCGTCGAAGTGCTCCAGTGAAAAACCAAAGGCATCGATCTTGGCGTGGCAGCTCGCGCAGCGAGGATCCGAAGTATGTTTTTCGGTGAGCTCACGCACCGTCAGCGTTTCCGTCGCCTCATCCTGCGGCAACTGCGGCACATCCTTGGGCGGTCGCGGCAATTTTTCGCCCAAGATAAATTCGGCGATCCAATTACCCCGCAGGATCGGACTCGTGCGCGAAGCACCCGACATCTTCGCCAAAGTTGTCGCCTGCCCCAAGATCCCGCCGCGTGAAAACGCTTTCACGCCCTCGACGCGGCGCCACGCCTCGCCTTTCACGTCGGGAATTCCATAATGTTGCGCCAGCGCCTCGTTGAGAAACGTATGATCGGCGTCCAAAATTGAAAGCACCGAGCGATCGCCTTGAAAGAGATCAGTGAAAAAACGAATAGATTCTTCATACATCGCACCACGCAGACCGACAAAGCTCGGGAAGTGCCGATCACTTTTCTCGTCCAGCGTATCGAAATCTCGGATATGGAGCCACTGACAGGCGAACTCGATGGCCATGCGCCGCACGCGTTCATCTTTCATCAAACGTCGCGCCTGCGCCGCTAAAACATCGGGCTCACGCAGCTGACCAGCCGCCGCCACTCCGAGTAAAACGTCATCCGGCAGCGACGAGGTTATGAAATAACTCAACCGCGTGGCCAACTCCCGATCACTCAAAGGTACCTGCGCCAGTGCCGGCCCGGGCGTCTCTCCACGGTAAAGAAAATGCGGTGAGACCAACATCCGCGCCATGACTAGTCGCACTGCTTCCACATGCGGTAGTTCTTTAGCGCGCAAGGTTCGATACAGCTCGCGCAAGGCCTCCGCTTCAGCGGACGTGAGCGGCCGACGATAAGCCCGCTCGGCCCAACCCACGAGCGCCTCCACGTGGCGCGGTTCACTTTCGTTCAGCATACGCCGAAACGCCGCCGCACGGTCAATGATCGGCTGACGCAACGGCTCGAAAGCCTTAGGGTCCGCATCTTGCGTCGCGTACTGCCAGAGTTGCTCAAACACATCGACCAACAAAAGCGCATCCTGACTCACGTAATGCAAATCCCCCCAGAGGCGATCAAGGCGCGCACTCTGCGCTTCATCTAACATCAGACGTTTGAGTGGCTCGTCTTCGCGGTGAAAGAGCGTGAGCGTCACTACTTCATCAATCGGCACAATTTTTTGATAACACAGCGCGGCTGGGAAAAACTCTCTAAACGCGTTGAATCCGTCCGCATAGCGCGCCCGTGTCGCGCTATTTTCTTGGACTAGAATTGGTGCCGAATACACCGGCTTACGCGTGCCCGCGGTCCACAGTCCGTTCGGATTACTTTCTAGCACTGCGCTGGCCAATCGACCCTCCGCGTAGTCGGGTTTTTTCGTGAGAACCTGAAGTTGCACGCTACCCTCCGCCCCCGCTTTCGCGTCGAGGGTGCCACTGGCCACAAATTCACCGCCCGCGATCAATTCAGCCGGGAGCCGAATCTCAATCACGGCAGGTGCTTGCACGGCCAAACTCGTCGCATCAATCTTCGTGCCATCAGGAAAACCCTGACCGAACTGCTCCGGATCTAGGCCAAACTCAGCCACAGGCTTCGCGTCGTTGTTACCCTGCGACTGATCCGCAACGAGACGTTGAGAAAATAACGGTCCGCCAAACGCCGCTAATTCTTGATACAAGGTAAACCGAGCAGCTTCAGCTTCCTTGATCGCAGGTGAAACGGTCTTTTCTGCGGCGGCAACCGCGCTAGCCCGATTCGGCGGGCCGGCGATGAGCAAATTTTGAATCTCCTGCGCGAGGCGACCCTTATCGGTGGAATCCCCCGCGGTTTGCCATTTCGCCAGCAACGAGCGCGCGGGAATAATCCGTTGTGGCGTGCCGATCGGATTCTCCGGTTCCGTGTAAAAGTGCCAAACTCCAGCGTGGCCAAAACGATCGGCGCGGGGATTCCCAGCGAGCATATCAGCTGAGACCTCATCGGCGAGATTCCAAGTTTGAGGCTGAACTCCGGTAGTGGTGAGCGTGAGATTTACCGCCGTCAAGTCGCAGCCAGCATCGCCTCGGCTGCCGATAAGCAACGAAATCAAATCACCGGGCAACAACCCGACCGATTCCACGGGATCTATTTTGGCCAATTTTCCCGCAGCCAGTGTTCCTTGCGCGAGCGTCTGTCGGGTTTGCCCTCGACGCAGTTCCACCGCCCAGCGAATGCCGTTACCGCAGCCGATATGAGCGTGGTTCACCATCGCTTCGATCCGGAATGTTTCCGCGACGGGACTGCGCCAGCCGATCACGACTTGGCTTTGCGCCGAAGGATGGACGGCGATGCTACGCGGTTCCATCGTCCCGGGAATGCGCACGATTCGATCCGATGCATTCGCCAAGACAACCGGCGCATCGCCCTCGCCCCAGCCTTGGATAAACGAAAAATTACCTCGGTCGCGGATCGGCTGCCTGAGCAGTTCTAGCGCGGATTCGGATTTGGCCTCACCGACGCCCAAATAATCAAACCAAGCCGCCAAGGCCTCGCCGCTGATGCCATGCTCACGGGCGAGTTGCGCGCGATCGTATCGAATCGTTTTTTCAGCCTGAGCCGCAGCGGCGAGTGCCCCCGCCGTCTGCGCGAAAATCACGGCCCGACGTTGGGCAAAATTTCGACTCACTGCGCGGACATCCCGCAGGAGCAAATCCGGACGACCCGGCGCGACAAAACGCGGTCGTCCCCAAATGACCGCATCCTGGGCGTTTCCGTCGCCCGCATCCGAGGTTAAAAGATACAGCGTAACGTTACCTTCGGCATCGGCCGTCGGGACTTTGAGCCGCAGCTCTTGCCTCGACGTCAAGGGCTCCACCGCTTCTTGCCACGACTTGGGCCCATCGACTTTGCCGATATGACCAACGCTATTGAAACGCCACAGCGCCTGTTGCCAGGACTCAATTGCGCCAGTGATCGCTGCGACATCTGCAGCTTGGGCCGAGCGCCAGCGCGCACGAATTTCATCCAACACCAACGACGATTCCCGCGATTCAAGCATCGTCCACAGCGAGGTGAGATATTTTGCACTGAGCCCGTGTTCGCGCGCGACAGCCTCTGCTGTCTTCACGCCCGATTTAAGCGCGGCCTTTTCATCGAGCAAGGCGCCGAAGTAACGCGCCAGCGGGAGTCGGCCACCCGAGTTGGTTTCGACCATATTTCCCTGCAAATTCACTTTCGAGCTACCGCGCGCGTCGGTGTACGTCGCATAGATCGCGCGGATTTCAGCCATTAATGCATCGGTTTGATCGCGTCTCGTCGTTCCGGAGGAAAACTCGATTCCATCGGGCAACAGCATCGCGTGTTCGGCGATTTCTTTCGCCGCGTCGAGGTACTTGGTGACCAGCGAAGGCGACATTACGAGAGCCTGCCCCGTATTCATGAACCCTTCGCCTGCCGCCCCATCGACCGGAAATTCCTTCGCCGGATCCAGTGAATCGATTCCCGTTAGATCGCGAATAGTGTAGGTATATTCAGCATTGGAAAGGCGCCGCAAAACGACTGGCCCCGGATCACCCGCGCGCTCCCGCGCAAGAGTCTTGAGCGTTTGATCAATCCAGCCCGTGAGGCGGACGAGCTCGGGTTCCTTGAGCTGCGGTTTATCGGATGGCGGCATCTCTTCATTGGCGAGTTGCTCCGCGACTTTTTTCCAAACCAACGGATGCCGTTTTACGTCGGCTAATGTAGCAAACTGTTCGAGATCGAGCTCCCCTTTTTGTTTCTCTGTCGAGTGGCACGACAGACAATACTCTTTGATCATCGGCCGAACCTGCGTGTCGAAGATATCGCTAGAAAATTTATCCGGAACCTTATCCGCATCAGCCGCCGACAGGCACGACGCCGCAATTCCGACCGCCAGAAAAAAACTCAAAACACGGGGTAAAAACATGAGTAACTCGGCCAAGCTAGAGACGCGTTCCCGAGAAAGAAAATCAGAATCCCCTCGTATATTCATTCATTTCGTCTCTTTGCGCTATCGCCTTCCGCGCCCAAATCTACACGGTCGGGGCAACCCCTACCCTATGAAGCTACCCCTGCTTTGGTTGTTGTTTGTCGTCACCATCGCCTTGCCCACCGCGCTGAAGGCCGCGGAAAGAGGTTACACGATTGCGGTGATTCCGATGGGCACCACGCACGAATATTGGAAATTAATTCACGCTGGCGCGCTCAAAGCGCAGGCGGAATTCCAAAAAAACGGCGTCGCCGTTGAAATCATTTGGAAAGGCCCGCTCCGCGAAGACGACCGCGACCAGCAAGTCCAAGTCGTAGAAAATTTCATCGGCCGCCGCGTGAGCGGTATCGTGCTGGCTCCGCTAGACGCGCACGCACTCGTCGCCCCCGTCGAGCAAGCGGCGCGAGCGGGCATTCCCGTCGCCATCGTCGATTCCGGGTTAAAATCGACCGCTCCGATCAGCGTCATCTCGACGGATAATCGCGCCGGTGGTCGACTCGCGGCTCGTCGGTTGGGCACGCTGTTAAACGGGAAGGGCAACGTCATCTTGCTGCGCGTCCAAGTCGGCGCAGCCAGCGCCGAGCAACGCGAGGAAGGTTTTCTCTCCGAACTCGCAGCCAGTTTTCCCGACATCAAAGTTCTTTCCTCCAACCAACACGGCGGCGCCACCCGCGACACGGCGTTGGCGGCTTCACAAAATCTCCTCAACCGCTACCGTACCCAAGTCGACGGCATCTTCACGCCCAACGAATCCACTACGGCCGGCATGCTACTCGCGCTCAATAATATCGGCCTCGGCGGCGGCAAGGTGCGCCTCATCGGTTTCGCCAACAGCCAAAAATTCGTCGAGGCCCTCCAACACCAAGATCTGCAAGGGCTCATCCTCCAAGACCCCGTCAAAATGGGCTACCTCGGCGTCAAAACCATCGTGGAATCGTTGCAGGGTAAAAAAGTTTCTCCTGCCGTCGACACCGGCGTCGTGCTCGCCACGGCCGAAAACCTCAAAGACCCGACCGTCGCCGCGTTACTCCCGTCTCCTTGAGCCCGCATTCTTCTAGACTTCCCGAATCCCCGTTTTTTGGTTTTTAACCTAACATCCCAATCCCCCATGAATTCCCTCACGCAGCCCCTGCCGCACCACCGCATCTCGCCGCAAGACGTCGAAAACTACCACCGCGAAGGTTATCACGTCTTTCGCCAACCGGTTTTCCCTGAGGCCAAATTTCTCGGCCTCAAAAATTGCTTCGAAAACATTCTCAACAACCTCAGCGCCGACGTCCGCCCCGAATCCATGGACGTCCCCCACTTCCAGCATCCGGAGCTCTTCGAATGGTTGTTTGCCGACGAGATCATGAACCTCGTCGAGCCCATCATCGGCCCAGACATCGCGCTCTTTGCCAGCCACTTCATCTGCAAACCCAAGGGCAACGGAAAACGCGTCCCGTGGCATGAGGATTCTCATTATTGGCAGACGATGATCAAGCCCATGGAAGTCGTGACCGTGTGGCTCGCGATCGACCCTTCCTCCACTGAAAACGGCTGCATGCGCGTCCTTCCCCGCACGCACTCCAGTGGCAAAATGGGTTTCTCTGATTACGACGATCTCAAGCCCGGCGAAGCCGTCTTCAACGACGAGATCAAATCTTCCCAACGCGACATGTCCCACGTGGTCCCCATCGAGCTCGACGCCAACCAATGCAGCCTCCACGACGGCCGCATCATCCACGGCAGCGAACCGAATCTCAGCACCAAACGCCGCTGCGGCTACACGATGCGCTACGTGAGCACGCGCACCCGCGCCAACCACGAGCAGATCGGCTCCTGGCATCACATGTACCTAGCCCGCGGCCGTGATCACGCCGGTAACGTCTACGGCGACCCGTCCCGAGCCTACGAAGAACTCGCCCGCTTCCGCACCAAACACGGCAAAAACGGCCATTGATCGAACTACCGCGGCCCTCACGACCCTGAGGGCCGCGCATCACCGGTGATAACTAAACGGTTTAAAAGGCGTTCGCCAACTCGCGTAACGCGCTGCAATGGTGGACCTTACTGGACTCGAACCAGTGACCTTTTCGATGTCAACGAAACGCTCTAACCAACTGAGCTAAAGGTCCCCAAAAAGCAGAAAGGGGAATAACGCGAGTCACGCGCCTGAGGGCAAGAAAAATTCTGCACGCGCCGCGATTACATCCTGCGCGATCTGCGCCTGCAATTCCGCCAACCCGGCAAATTTCATCTCCGCGCGCAGGAAACGCCGCCACTCGACCGTGATTTCATCGCCTTCTCCATACGGACAATCCCCCAATACATGCGTCTCTAAGCGAGGCTCCGTCGCCAGCTCCACCGTCGGCCGTAAACCGTAATTCGCCACCCCACTCAGCGCGGCCGCCGACTTGCTCCCCAACACTCGCACCGCGTACACGCCAAACTTCGGCCGTAATCCCGTCGACCACGCTAGGTTTAGCGTGGGAAAACCGATCGTACGACCCAGCCGTTTCCCGGCAGTGATCACACCGCGCGCCGCATACGTATGGCCGAACAAACGATTCGCACTCACGACGTCACCCGCCGCCAAGAGCGTGCGGATACGCGTACTACTAATGGGCTCCCCGTCGAGATTCACCCGCGGCGCGCTGAAAACACCGATTTCGAGTCGCCGTCCTTCCACGATCAAGAGCGTCACATCACCGCGCCGGCCCTGACCGAAACGCCAGTTTTCGCCCACATACACCGCGGCCAACAGCGGCAGATGACTCCGTAGATGCGGCAAAAATTCCTCCGCCGCGATCTTCGCATAGTTTGGTGTGAACGGCTCGACGATCAACACCTCGACCCCGAGTTGCCGCAACCACGCCGCTTTCGTCGCCACGTCCATGATCAAGGGCGTGGGATTATCCGGACGAAACAACACACTCGGATGGGGCGCAAACGTGAGCACCGCCGCGATCCCTCCGCTGCGCCGGGCTGATTGCACAGCCGCCTCAATCACGCTACGGTGCCCGAGGTGCACGCCGTCAAACATCCCGATCGCAAGGTGCACCGGTCGCGGTGGAAGCGACGCATGGGCGAGGCCGGCGAACTGCACCAAGGGGTTCACAACGCGATACTCGGCACCACGTCGCGCGGATGCAGCAAATGTTTTTCCAACTCAGGCAACGTGAGCGCGTTGATCTGATCGAGCGTGAGGGCACGTTCGAGCGTAAGCTTGTCGGTCGCCGTGCGGCGCAACGCTGAAAGATGGCCGCCGCAGCCGAGTTTTTCCCCGAGATCGTGCGCAAGCGTACGCACGTAGGTGCCCTTCGTGCAGCGCACGCGGAAATCAATTTCGGGCAGCGCGAAACGTGTGATCTCCCAACTCATCACGCGGATGAAGCGCGGTTCGCGGACGACTTCCTCGCCCTTGCGCGCCAATTTATAAAGAGGCACGCCGTCGATCTTGATCGCAGAAAACATCGGCGGCATCTGGTACTGGTCGCCCAGCATCGTCTTGATGACCGCGGCCACGTCGGCCTCGGTCAACGCCGGGACAGGCCGCGTCGCGAGCACTTCGCCATCGGCGTCTTGGGAATTCGTGGTCACGCCGAGCTTGATCGTGCCGGTGTATTCTTTGTCGAGACTGATGAGATACTGCGAAACGGCGGTCGCTTTTCCGACGAGCACCACGAGGAGCCCGGTCGCCATCGGATCCAGCGTGCCCGCGTGTCCGATGCGTTTCATGCGGAGCTTTCCGCGCAGGCGCGCGATCACGTCGTGCGAGGTATGATCGGACGGTTTGTCCACCAGCAAAATGCCGTCGAGTTCTTTGGCGGGCACGAGCATGATTTAGGTTTCCTTGGTTGCTGAGGCGACGACGCGAATCTGTTCACTGAGCAAACCGAGCAGACGCGTATAAAATTCTTTCGTATCCATTTTGATACTCAAACCTGCCGCGCAGGCGTGGCCGCCGCCCTGGAACGCCGCGGCGATACGATCCATCCGATAAGCCGCGTCTTTAGCGCGTAGACTGGCTTTCACCACGCCTTCGGCCCGCTCTTCGATCAACACGCCGATTTCGACGCCTTCGATGCTCCGCGCGTAATCGACCATGCCCTCGGTATCTTCACCCGAGGTTCTCGTCTCGGCAAAAATCCCCGCCGGCAAACGACCGATGCAAACGCGTCCATCGCACTCCACGCGCAACGACGCCAAGAACCGCTGCAAGAGCTGCAACTTGCCCGCCGTTTCCCGCTCGTAAAGTTCGTAGCCCACGACGGCCGGCGAGGCGCCGCGCTCAACCAATTCGCCCGCGAGCAAGAAGCAGCGGTGCGAGGTCGCCGGAAACCGAAATTGGCCGGTATCGGTCACGATGCCCGTGTACAACGCCTGCGCCGTCAGCGCGTCGATCGGTAAACCCGCATCGAGAAATATGCCCGCGAGAATTTCGCAGGTCGCAGCCGCGCCCGCATCGATGAGATTGAGCGTCGCAAAACCACCGTTGGAAAGATGATGATCTACACACGCTGCGGGTACCGCGTAATGCGCTTTTAAACGTTCGCCCGCGCGCGCGTGATCCGCGCAATCGACATAGATCGCCGCGCGACGTTCGTCGCGCGCGAGCACGTCATCGGTGCGGTAAAACGTCAGACCTTGGGTCAAAAAGATGAGGCGCCGCGGCACCGGATCGGCGTTCACGCAGATGACATCGTGACCCGCCGCAGCGAGCACGCGCGCGAGGGCGACTTGGGAGCCAATGCAATCGCCGTCGGGACGCGCGTGGCCGATGATCGCGATGGGGCGACCGGCCAACTCAGTTCTCAGCCGGCCAAAAGCCTCCGCTAGGACTGGAAAATACTTCGCCACGTTTAGGAGGCGGGCGGCGTTGGCTGAGGTACCGGAACGGTCGACGCTGGCGGTTCCGCCAACGAGGGATTGGCGCGCACCATGTCGTCGAGCATCTGGAGGACGCGAGCGCTACGCGGTGTGGTCTCGTCGATCGCGTAGGACAGCTTGGGCAGAAATTTGAGCGTGATGCGGCGGGCGAGTTCTTCGCGGATGTCTCGCGCTTTGCGGCGCAACCAAGCCATCTGGCGGATGATTTCGTCGTCGTCGTTGGCGAGGATCGCCACGAAAACTTTGCCGTCGCGCAGGTCGGTCGCGATGCGGACTTCCGTCACAGTGATCGCGACGGCTTCATGCTGATAATGCTTCCGCAAAATATCGTTCAGCTCACGGTGAATGAGCTCGTTGATGCGGACGGTACGGTTACTCACGGCGTTTACAGGACCTAGTCGACGAGGAGGGAGCGGAACAACGGAATGGATCTAAAAACATCGCCCGCACGAGGCGGGCGATGAAACTCAGAGCGCGGCGCGGACTTTTTGAACTTCGAAGCATTCAATGAGGTCGCCCTTTTGGTAACCGTTGAAGTCATCTAGCTTGATACCGCATTCGAGGCCCGCGCGGACTTCGTTGGCGTCGTCTTTGAAACGTTTGAGCGTGCCGATCTTGCCCTCGTGGAGGATTTCTTTGCCCCGGCGGACGCGAGCGGAGGCGTTGCGGTTGATCTTGCCTTCGGTGACGAGACAGCCGGCGACGAAGCCCTTGGCCAGCGGGAAAGTGGCGCGCACTTCGGCGACGCCCGTTTTGGTTTCTTTGAGATCGGGGTCGAGCAGGTCGGCCATCATCTCGCGGACTTTATCACCGAGTTCGTAAATGATCGCGTAGGTCTCGATGCGCACGCTGTGGTGCTTCGCGAGCGGGGTCACACCGTTCTCGAGCTTGGTGTTAAAGCCGAGGATTACGGAACCGGCGGCACCGGCCATGAGCACATCGTTTTTGGTGATGATGCCGACATCGGTGGAAACGATTTCGAGGGAAACTTTGGCGCTCTTGATGCCTTCGAGGATGTTGCGCACGGCTTCGGTCGAGCCGAAGACGTCGGTCTTGATGATAACCTTGAGGGTCTTCTGCTGCGTGGCCGCGATATTCGCAAAGAGGGTATCGACGGAAACTTCCTTGGGCGCGGAGTCGGCCGTGGTCGTGATTTTCTTGAGGCGATACTGTTCTTCTTCGGCGAGTTTTTCGGCTTCGCGGGCATTTTTCACGACCTTGAAGGTGGCGCCGCTGTCGGGCGTGCCGTTCCAACCGATGACGCGCGCGGGGGTCGAAGGTGGCGCTTCTTTGAGCGGACGGCCTTGATCGTCGAACATGGCGCGCACTTTGGCCCAGTTCGGACCGCAGACGATCGAATCGCCGACGCGCAAGGTGCCGCGTTGGACGATGACAGTTGCGAGAGGTCCGCGACCGACGTCGACTTGAGATTCAATGATGACACCCGTGGCATCGGCCTTGGGATTGGACTTAAGTTCGAGCACATCGGCCTGCAAGAGGATCATCTCGAGCAGCTCGTTTATGCCGGTGCCTTTCATCGCGGAAACGGGCACGGTCACGGTGTCGCCACCCCAGTCTTCGGGGGCGATGTTGCGCTGCTGCATCTGGTTTTTGACCTGATCCAAGTTGGCGCCTTTGACGTCCATCTTGTTTACAGCGACCAAGAGCGCGAATTTCTCCGGGTGAAGTTGCTTTTCGTTGAGCGCGATTTTCAGGGCCTCATCGGTCTGGGGCATGAAACCGTCGTCGGCGGCGACGACCAAAATCGCAACGTCGGTCGCGCTGGCGCCACGTGAACGCATTTTGGTGAACGCGGCGTGGCCGGGCGTATCGAGAAACGTGATCTTGCGGCCGTTGAAATCGATCTGGTAGGCGCCGATGTGTTGCGTGATGCCGCCGGCTTCGCCTTTGGCGACATCGGCCTTGCGGATGGCGTCGAGAAGCGAGGTTTTGCCGTGGTCAACGTGGCCCAAAATACACACCACGGGAGGACGAATAACTAAATCCTTGGTGTCGTCTTCAACGACGAGTTTCTTCTCTTTCTTTTCTTTCTGAGCCTGCGCAGCAGCGGGATCACCACGGTGTTTTACTTCGAGGAGAAAACCGTGTTTTTCTGCGAGCTTGGCCGCGACGGCTTCGTCGAGCGACTGCGTGATGGCGGCGAAAATGCCCATCTGCATCAACTCGGAAATCAACTGAAACGGTCGCATCCCGAGAGCCGTGGCGAAATCGCGCACGATCACCGGCGGCTTCATGCTGATCAACTTCACATCACCCACTTGCGTGACGGTGACGGACGCGGAAGAAACGGCCGTGTTGGTAGGGGCCGAAACTGCGCCGGGCATCGGCGGTGCTTTTAAAGGTGAAGCACCAGGACGTGCCGGCAAGGTAGGCAACGCAACGGGCGCCTTGCTCACGACGACTGCGGCGGGCGCGGCAACCGGAGTTGGCGCGGACGCGGCGACCACCGGAGCAGGACTCGCTAAGGGCGGACGAACCAACGGCGGCGCAACCTTCTGTGCAGGAGCCGCGACCACCGGCGCTAACGGACGTAGCCCAGGGACCGCTACGGGCGCGGGCGCACTGCGAGGCGGCAAAGCGGGAGGCGCGCTCGGCGCTTTCACCGTGGGCGCGGGCATCGTAACCGGCGGGGGCGTGGAAGCTGGACGCGGCGGAAGAGGCGCCGGCGCTTTCGCGGCGGACACCGGTGCAGCCGCGGGCGCGGGCACGGGCGGGGCGGGAGCTGCTGGAGCCGCCGGCGCAGGCTTCAAGGCGGCCGCTTTGGCTTGGGCCGCGACTTCTTTTTCACGAGCGACATCCTGCGTGCTCTTCACGAACACACCCGCTGGGATTTTTACTTTGGAAGCTTCCGGGGCCGCCGCCACCACAGGCGCAACGGGCTCGGGAGCGGCCACGGGCGCAACCTTGGCGCCAAATTCTTTTTCGATTTCGTCGAAGTAGATTTTACTGACGGTGCTCGAGACCGACTTGGTATCCGCCGACACGTAGCCGCGCTCCTTGAGCCAAGCGAGGAGTGACTTGGGCTCTTGGTTATATTGCTTCGCGATTTCGTGGATACGGGTGCTCATTCAGTGCGGCGTCGGATAGATTAAAAAATAAAACTACGGTTTAGCTGGAAACACGGGCGATGACACCTTGCGCTTCTTCTTCGGTGAAGCCGGCGCCGACGAGATCTTCCGCGGCGACACCTTCAAAGGCGGCCGGCGAATTGATACCCATGTCAACGAGACGGCCCGCGATCGCGGGATCGAACTCAAAGGTTTTCACCAACATATTGACGGCCGTCTCGCGTGGATTGTCGCCGGCGGCGCGGAATTCTTCAATGTCGAGGCGCCAGCCAATTAAGCGCGAAGTGAGACGCGCGTTCTGGCCCTTACGACCGATCGCGATCGCGAGATCTTCCGTGGCCACCTTGAGGAGGACGCGGTGAGATTTCTCATCAATGATGATCTCGCGCGGCACCGCAGGCTTGAAAGCCTCGATGATCATCTCGCGCGGATCCGCGTAATATTTAACAATATCGATCTTCTCACCGTTGAGCTCACGCACGATCGTTTTGACGCGGGCACCGCGCGCACCGACGCAGGCGCCCACGGGATCGACTTTAGAATCCGCGCTCGTGACTGCGATTTTGGTGCGGTAACCCGGCTCGCGGGCGAAGGCCTCGATCTTGACTGTGCCGTCGGCGATTTCGGTGACTTCAAGTTCGAACAAGCGGCGCACGAAGCGCGGGCTCGCACGGCTGAGAATGATCTCGGGGCCGCGGGGCGTGCTCTCGATCTCAAGCAAAATGCAACGGATCCGATCACCCGCTTGGTATTCCTCGCCGGGGACCTGTTCTTTGCCCGGCATGACCGCCTCAGCTTTGCCGAGGTCAATATAAATATCATTGCGCTCACGGCGACGCACGGTGCCGGTGACGATGTTGCCGATCTGATCTTTGAAGTCGTCGAAAATACGATCCTTCTCGAATTGACGCAACCGCTGCATCACCGCTTGACGGGCTGTCTGCGCCGCGATGCGGCCGAGACTGGAAGGATCAACCTCGCGCTCGATCACGTCGCCGACCACAGCGCCGGGTTTGAGGGCCTGGGCTTTTTCCACGTGGATGTCAGTCTTAGGGTTGCCGATGGAATCGACGACCTTCAACACCGCCCAAGCGTGGAGCTGGCCGTTCTTGGGATTGATGTCGATCTTGAGCTCCTGACCGGAGTTGATGCCTTTCAAAGCGGCCGTCTTCAGCGCGTTCACGATCGTAGCGATCATGTCGGCACGCGGAATGCCCTTTTCCTTCTCCATGTATTCGAGGACGGACAGAATTTCGCTGCTCATAGTGTTGTTTTTATGGAAAAAAAAAGCGGGCCGCAGGGCCCACCTTTTCGC
>CANFSZ010000031.1 GCA_947449835.1 Opitutia bacterium | reverse complement strand
TCAGCGTTGTCGCCGATTTGGGCAAAGGCTAGCGACGCGCTGCAAAAAAGCGCGAACGAAAGCAGAACAAGCGAACGTTGCAGAGGTATCATGGAGCGGGCAAAAAAACGCGGGACAGAGTCGGATGCGAAGGGATTTAACTCTGCGATCGAAGAACACTTTGGCCGCTCGAAACCGAGTCAAGGCTTGGGCAGAGCATTATCGCGCCCGATTTAAGAACATTCACTTATTCTAGCGAGATGATGCACCCGAGCTTTACTGGGCTAGCACGTTGAGCAACCGGCACGATGAGCGTGAAAAAGACTTCCCCCCGCCTCGCCTCGGCCTAGCGTGATCTTATCGCTTAGCATGAAACTCTCTATCGTCATACCCTGTTACAACGAGACCAAGACCATACGCGCCATCGTGGACCGGGTCCGCGCAGCACCCGTGGCTGAAAAGGAAATCATCATCGTAGACGACTGCTCTCGCGACGGCACCCGCGACCTCCTTCGCACCGAGATAGCCCCACTCGTCACCAAAATCATCTACCACGAAGTTAACCAAGGTAAAGGCGCCGCGCTACGCACCGGCATAGCAGCCGCCACCGGTGACGCGGTCATTATTCAGGACGCCGACCTCGAGTATGACCCGCAAGAATACCCGCGCCTCCTAAAACCCATCATTGAAGGCAAAGCGGACGTAGTTTTCGGCTCCCGCTTCTCCGGTGGCGACGCGCACCGAGTCGTTTATTTCTGGCACATGGTCGGCAACAAATTCCTGACGTTGCTCTCGAACATGGCTACCAACCTCAACCTCACGGATATGGAAACCTGTTACAAAGTTTTCCGCCGCGAAATCATTCAGAAAATTAAGATCGAAGAGGACCGCTTCGGCTTCGAACCGGAAATCACTGCCAAAATTTCGAAACTCGACATAGCCATATATGAAGTCGGCATCAGCTACTACGGTCGCACCTACGCCGAAGGTAAAAAAATCGGCTGGCGCGACGGTTTCCGCGCCCTTTGGGCGATTTTAAAATATAATTTTTTTCGATAAGCCGCTTTAGATGGCTGGCTGCTTAACAGAGAATCAGGGGGTAAAAGTGATCGTACGAGAACCCGCGATGCCAGTTATAGTAATCGGTGTACCTTGAGTAAATACCTTCGGGTAGGTTTCGTTAGCGATAATTTCCAGTGTCTTCATGTTAGCCGTGGGGCCAACAATTTTATCGATGGAGACAGTAGAGACGCCGTGCTCTAAATAGTACAGATCCGCAGCCACGGCGAGTTGTTTGGCATTATTCAAAACCTTTTGGTCCTGTGTAGTCTGTCGTAACTTATTGAACGCGGGTAAAGCCATGGATGCGAGCAAACTAATAATGACGATAACGATCATTATTTCAACGAGCGTGAAACCCTTCGATGAAGTTAATTTGGTTTTCATAATAATATAAAAAATGACCTAACTTGAATATTTAAAAAAATGGCAGCGCTGAAATTTACATCCAAAACGCTACATAATCTGAGCGAAAAATAGGTTATAATGGACTATCCACTGCAGTTAAGTCGCCAAATACCACTAGGCTTATTTTTTCCGTTTTTTTACGGATGGAGCCTTAGTCGAAACCGCTTTTTTCTTGGCGGACTTTTTCTTTTTAACCGCAACTCGCTTGAGTGATTTAGTTGCAACTTTCTTGGCTGAATTGGATTTAGTAACTTTGCCCTTGGTCCCTTTGGGCTTAGCGATTTTTTCGGGCTTAGGTGCTGCAAATAGGCTATGCACCGAGATTTCAACTGCATCTTTCCAGAGATTTTCCAAGGCGTAGTGTTCGCGTTGATCCGCGGTGAAGAGGTGGATCATCACGTCGAAGGCATCAATCACCATCCAGCCCGTATCTTGGGGGATTTCCATGCCGACGATCCGGGCTTTGGCGGCATCGAGGGCTTTTTCCACTTCGATGCGCAACGCGCGCAGGTGCGGCGCGGAATTGCCGGTCGCCAACACTAGAAAGTCGGTGATCGAGGATTGCTCGCTCACGTCCATGACGCGCAGATCTTCGGCCTTTTTTTCATCCAAGGCCAGGCAGCACAGTTTCACCAACGCCAACGAATCCGCTTTATTCAATTTCATCCCTTGTCGCAATACAGAGCGTTTTCACGGATGTAAACAATCGCCTTATGCGGCACGAAATAGTCCAGCGACCGTTGGCGGCGCGTGCGCTCGCGTAATTCGGTCGAATTGATCGCCAGCAAATGCCCGTCGCAGCGCCGCAAGCGCAGGCCCGGGATGTCTTCGCGCGGTTTAACCGGATAGCCCGGCCGCTCGAGAAAAATAAATTCTACCAGTTTCGCGAGTTCCTCGATGTCTTTCCAAAGATGCAGTTTCGGCAACTGGTCGCCGCCGATAACCCAAAAGAGTTCATCATTGGGATAAATCGCCCGAAAGTGCCGCGCCGAATCGATGGTGTAACTGATCCCGCCCTTGCGCAGCTCGTAGTCGGAGATCTCGAAACGCCGGTCCCACTCGGTCGCGGCGCGTAGCATCGCGAGGCGGTCCTCGGCGGAGGATTGCACGTCGTTGGGCTTCAGCGGGGCCTGCGCGGCCGGCACCAGAATTAACCGGTCCAGCCCGCATTGCTCATAGGCGTCTTGTGCCGCCATGAGATGACCGAAATGCACGGGGTCGAAGCTCCCGCCGAGAAATCCTATTTTCACGCGCCGCGAACGTGGGTTTGCACCCGAGCCCCCGCAAGGCTCAATTCCTAGCCACTCATATTGCGGTGCGCTCCCTGCTCTTCTTCAAACTCATGTTCCGCCTCAACGCCACGATCCGACTCGCCCTCGTTTGCACCACTGCGGCCATCACCGGTTGTTCGCGCCGCGAAACCCTCGTCCAGGTCGGCGACCGCCAAGGCATCCTCCACGTGGGCAACGGCGCGGAGGTCCAATACCTCGATCCCCATATCGCCGGCGGCTCGATCGATCACAACGTCCTGAGCGCGCTCTACGAGGGACTCGTCACGCTCGACGAGGAAACCCTCCTGCCCCGCCCCGGCATGGCTACTCATTGGGAAACATCCCCCGACGGCCGCACCTACACGTTTCACCTACGACCCGCCGCCCGGTGGTCCAACGGCGACCCGCTCACCACGCGTGATTTTCTCTACAGTTTTCGCCGCGCGCTCACGCCCACCCTCGCCTCCGAATACAAAGACGTTTTTTACCCCGTCAAAAACGCCGAGGCTTACGCCAAGGGCCAACTCAACGACTTCACTCAAGTCGGCTTCCGCGCCCTCGACGCCACCACGCTCGAGATCACGCTCACACAACCTACCGCCTACTTTCTCACGCTGCTGCGCACCAACGCCTGGTTCCCCGTCCACGCCGCTTCCGTGGAAAAATCCGGCGCCTTCGACGACCGCAGCGCCCGCTGGACGCGCACCGCTCCTTTCGTCAGCAACGGCCCGTTCCGTCTCCGCGAATGGCGCGAGAGCCAACACCTCGCCGTAGAAAAAAATCCCCACTATTGGGACGCCGCGCATGTTCGCCTCAACGAGATCCGCTTCTACCCCAGCGAATCCCTCCAAAGCCAAGAACTCGCCTTCCGCGCCGGCCAACTCCACACGACCTGGGACGTGCCCCTCAGCAAAATCGATGCCTATAAAAGCGACGCCCCCGCGCTCCTCCGCGTCGAACCCATCTTCGACAGCTATTTTCTGCGTTTCAACGTCACCGCCCCCGCTTTCCGCGACCCCCGCGTCCGCCGTGCCTTCGCCCTCGCGATCGACCGCGAAGCCATCGTCAAAAACATCCTGCGAGGTGGCCAACTCCCCGCCACGTCCCTCACCCCGCCCCACATCGCCGGCTACCTCCCGCCACCCGGCCTCGCCACCGACCCCGCGCTCGCCCGCCAACTCCTCGCCGAAGCCGGCTACCCCGGCGGCGTCGGTTTCCCCAAAGTCGAGTTCCTCACCATCCCCCAGGAGACCAACCAACGCATCGCCGAGGCCCTCCAAGAACGTTGGCGCCGCGAACTCGGCGTCGAAGTCGTGATCCTCCAAAAAGAATTCAAAATGTTCCTCGCCGCCATCAACGACCAATCCCGCGACTACACCTTCGCCCGCGGCAAATGGACCGCCGAATATCCCGACCCACTCTCCTACCTCGCCATTTTTACCACGGGCAACGGCGTCAACGGCACCGGCTGGACCGACCCCGCCTACGACGCGCTCATCCACGCCGCCAACGCCGAGCTCGATCCCGCTCGCCGCCACACCGCGCTCCAAAAAGCCGAAACCTACCTGCTCGACCACACGCCCATCGCGCCCGTTTACTGGGGAACTCGCACCACCCTCGTTCAAACTTCCGTCCGCGGCTGGAAAAAATCACCGCTCGCTTTCCATAATTACAAAGACGTCTGGCTCGAAAAATAATTCACCGCTCATGCCCGCCCGCAAAATCATCATCGACCAAGACACGCTCGGCCCCGCCACATCCAACCTTCAGTCCGTCGCGATGCTCCTCAACGCGCCCGACGTCGAGGTGCTCGGTATCTGCGTGCCCACCGGCGACCACTGGCGCGACCTACAAGTTCGCCATGCGCTCCGTCTCTTGGAAATCATGGGCCGCACCGAAATCCCCGTCCTACCCGGCGCCCTCACGCCCCTCGTCCGCACGCTGACCGATCACACGCTTTGGGAAAAACAACACGGCCGTCTCTACTACAACGGCGCTTGGGACTTCGCCCGCCCCGGCCGCACCGTCGATCCCCACGCCACGCCTGATCTGCCCGAAGGTAACCCCAGCGCCGCGCCTGCCTCCGAACACGCAGCCAACTTCATCATCCGCCAAGCCCGCGCGCATCCCGGCGAAATCTCCCTATGGTGCGCCGGTCCGCTCACCGACGTCGCCCTCGCGCTCCGTATCGAACCTCAGCTCCCCCAACTCCTGCGCGAACTCCATTTCATGGGCGGCTCCTTCCACCCGATGACCGAGTCGCGCGAGTTCAAACACTCCCCGCGCCGCGAGTTCAACCTCCGCTTCGATCCCGAAGCGGCCCGCATCGTCTTCCATTCTCCGTGGCGCAAAATCACCTGCTCGCCGATCGACATTTCTCAAGACGTCCGCTCCACGCCCGAACACTTTGCCACAATCGCGCGCGCCGGTACGCCCCTCGCCGCCTATCTCGATAAATTTGGCCAACGCGGCCGCTCGCTCTGGGATGAAATCGCCGCCGCTTCTTGGATCGACCCCAGCGTCGTCACGCACGCCGAAGAGGTGTTCATCGACGTGAACCTCGACCGCGGCGCCAGCTACGGTGACACCCTCAGTTGGCCGCCCGGCTTCGAACCCGGCCATGGCGAAGCCCGCGCGCGTCTCGAAAAACGCCTCGATGTCGCCCGTTTCTCCGCGCTGTTCACTTCGTTGCTTTCCCGCTGATTACCCGCCCATGCGCCTCGCTGTCGTTATCCTCACTTTACTCACGTCTGCCATTTCCCCCGCTCAACCCGTGATCACGTCTCCCGCGCTCCAAACCGCCGATCTCATCATCACGCACGCGCACGTCGTCACCATGAACGCCACGCGCGAGGTCATCACCGATGGCGCCGTGATCATCCGCGATGCCCGCATCGTCGCCGTCGGCCCCAGTGCGATGGCCGCAAACTACAACGCGAAAAAAACCATCAACGCCCACGGCGACCTCGTCGTCCCTGGCATGATCAACGCCCACACGCACGCCTCAATGACGGTCTTCCGCGGCCTGGGCGACGACGTGCCCGACCGCCTGCGCCGTTTCATTTTTCCCCTCGAGAAAAACCTCATCGACCGCGAACTCGTCTATTGGGGCGCGCTCCTCGGTTTCATCGAAATGGTCGAGGGCGGCACCACCACCGCCGTCGACATGTATTACTTTGAAGACGAAGTCGCCCGCGCCGCCAAACAGATCGGCATCCGCGGTATCCTCGGCGAAAGCATCCTCAATTTTCCCACGCCCGATGCCCCCACGCCCTACGGCGGGATCGAGTACGCCAAAAAATTCGCCGCCGACTGGCGCGACGATCCGCTCATCACGCCCGCTCTCGCCCCGCACGCGCCTTACTCGCTCGACGCCGCGCACCTCGCCCTCGTGGCGAAATTATCCGCCGAACTCGATTTGCCCGTGCTCATGCACGTCGCCGAGATGCCCGACGAAGTCGCCACCCTGCGCAAAGAACGCAACCAAACCCCCGTCGAATACCTCGACTCCGTCGGCCTGCTCACGCCGCGCCTAGTCGCCGGCCATTGCATCTTCGTCAACGACTCCGACATCGCCCTTCTGAAAGCCCGCGACGTCGGCATCGCCCACAACATCGTCGCCAACATCAAATCCGCCAAAGGAATTGCCCCCGCCCTCAAGATGCACGACGACGGCCTCCGCGTCGGCCTTGGCACAGATGGCCCCATGAGCGGCAACACCCTCGATGTCATCGGCCAGCTCGGCTACGTCGCCAAGCTCCACAAACTCGACCGCAAAGACCGCAACGTCATGCCCGCCCTCAAAGTGGTCGAGATGGCCACCCTCGGCGGCGCCCGCGCCCTCCATCGCGAAAAAGACCTCGGCTCCCTCGAGCCCGGCAAACTCGCGGACATCATCATCCTCGATCACGAGGGCACCAACATGATCCCGCTCTACGACGTGTATTCCGCACTCGTCTACGCCGCCGGCCCCAAAGACGTCCGCACGACAATCATACACGGCCGCGTCATCATGGAAGATCGGAAAATGCTCACGATCGACGTCGCCACCGTGAAAACCCGCATGCGTGAAATCGCCCAACGCATCACCGCCGCCCTCGCCGCCGGCTTGAAGTAAAAACCCCAAAAAACGCCCGCGCGCCAGTGGTGCCCGGGGCCGGACTCGAACCGGCACGACCTTACGATCAGGGGATTTTAAGTCCCATGCGTCTACCATTTCGCCACCCGGGCGGGTGAACATCTCCGATAGACAAGCGCCCCGCGTGCCCGCGCGCCAGAAAATCCTTTCACTGTTTCGCAACCAAGTGAATCCACCCGCGCGGCCTTTCGTGGGCGCGCCGCCGCATTGACCGAGATTTAATTCCATCTTCAATCGCGCCGCATGAAACCCCGCCCCTTGGTTACTTGGCTTGTACTTTCCGCGGCCCTGCTCCGCGCCGCCGCCCATCCCGCCCCTCTTGAAACCGCCATCTGCGTCTACGGTGGCACCGCCGGCGGCGTCATCGCCGCCGTCCAAGCCACTCGCCTTGGTCAATCGGTCATACTCATCAACCCCGACGCCCACCTCGGGGGCCTCAGCAGCGGCGGCCTCGGCCAGACCGACATCGGCAACAAACGCGCCATCGGCGGCCTCGCCCGCCAATTCTACGAACGCATCGCCCAACACTATGCCCAACCCGCCGCCTGGACCCAGCAACCCTTCGGCTCCTACCGCAGCATCGGCCAATCCGCGACCGAACCCGGCGAACCCGCCATGTGGACCTTTGAGCCCCACGTCGCCGAAAAAATCTTCGAAGACCTCGTCCGCGAAAATAAAATCACCGTGCTCCGCCGCGAGCGCCTTGACCTGGCCCGCGCCGTCGAGAAAACCGGCGCCCGCCTTAGCACCATTTACCTCGAATCCGGCCGCAGCGTCCGCGCCCAGATGTTTATCGACGCCACCTACGAGGGCGATCTCATGGCCAAAGCCGGCGTCGCCTACCGCGTCGGTCGCGAAGCCAACGCCGAACACGGCGAGACCCTCAACGGCGTCCAAACCCGCCACGCCACCGCCCACCAATTTTTTACGCGCGTCTCGCCCTACGTCATTTCCGGCGATGCCACCAGCGGCCTGCTCCCCGGCATCGCCTCCACCGGCCCCGGCGCCGAAGGCTTCGGCGATGCCCGCGTCCAAGCATACAACTTCCGTCTCTGCTTCACCGACGCCCCCGCCAACCGCATCCCTTTTCCGAAACCCGCGACGTATGACGAAAAACACTACGAGCTGCTCCTGCGTAATTTTGAAGCCGGCCTAAAAATTCTCCCGCTCCACCCGGCCGACATGCCCAACCGCAAGACCGATACCAACAGCAACACGGGCTTCTCCACTGATTTCATCGGTGAAAATTACGCCTACGCCGAGGCCGACTATGCCACGCGCGACCGAATCCGCGCCGCTCACCTCGCCTACACCCAAGGCCTGCTCTGGACGCTAACGAACCACCCGCGCGTCCCTGAGAAAATCCGCGCCGAAGCCGCCCGCTGGGGCCTATCCCGCGACGAGTTCACGGATAATGCCGGCTGGCCCACCCAACTCTACGTGCGCGAAGCCCGCCGCATGACCGGCGCCTACATCATGACCGAACACAACTGCATGGGCCGCACCGTCGCTCCCGATCCCGTCGGCCTCGGCGCCTACAACATGGATTCACACAACACTCAGCGCTACGTCGACGCCCAAGGCTACGTAGCCAACGAAGGCGACGTGCAAGTCAAAGTCCCTTCGCCCTACCCGATCGCCTACGGCGCGATCACCCCGCGCGCCACCGAATGCGAAAATCTACTCGTGCCGCTCGCCCTCTCCGCCACGCACATTTCCTACGGCTCGATCCGCATGGAACCTGTTTTCATGGTCCTCGGCCAAAGCGCGGCCACCGCCGCCGCCCAAGCGATCACAGAAAAAACCTCCGTCCAAAACATCGACCGCGCGCGCTTCCGAGCCCAACTCCTCGCCGATAAACAAGTCCTCGCTTGGACCTCGCCGCCACCCGCCGCGAAGAAAAAATAAGCATTCGTCAAAAGCGCCGTCCAAAACCTCAACTCGCGGCAGCCACCTTGGTGTAAAATTTTTCGTGCGCCAGCAGATTGAACTGGTGCACCGCCAGGCCTAATTCCGCGAACATCGCCTCAGCGGCCGCATCGCCGCCGCCCGCTTCCATCCGTCGTTGCGTCCGGCGAAAACGATCCCCCAACGAACGCGTTTCATCGGTATCACCCAAGTCGTGCAAAAGCCGACGAATATGGTCCGCCTTTCGCCGCGCCTTCTTGACCAAGCGGAGCGCCGAAGCCTCCTCGATCCGGCCCACTTGGGCGTCTTTATAAACTCCGCACTCAAACGCGCGACATTGTCCCGGACGATCCGCGTAAACCCGACACGCACGATCCGCGCACAACGCCGCACACGGTTGACGAAAATAAGTAACCGCCGCCCGACCGCGCGTGACCGCCACCGGCAAACCCAGTGCCATCAATTTTTTCGCATCCTCGCCCGCGCCCAACTGGACGTTATCAAAAAGCGTCCCGTCGCAGCACAAGCCGCACGCCAAGCACAGTTTTTCCGCGGAGTTCACACCCCACCTTCCCGCCACCCACCGACGAAGCGCAAGCCGAGGTTACAGCGCTCCTCAGCTAGCCGCTCACCCGTTTTTTCTTAAATCTTGCCCCCACGTCCCGCCTCGACGACATTCGCGCTCGAGTCCGCGGCTATAGTTTAGTGGTAAAACTCCACTCTTCCAAAGTGGTCTCGTCAGTTCGATTCTGACTAGCCGCTCCACTCCCATTTTAACCATCGTCCGCGCCCGCACCTTGTGGGCGCGTTTTTATTTCAGCCTAGTTCACCATGGCTACTCCCTACCTTCCCGCTACCGACCGCTACGACCGCCCCGCCCTGTATCGCCGCTGCGGCCGCAGTGGCGTCAAACTCCCACTCATCTCCCTCGGGCTCTGGCACAATTTCGGCGACGTCGATGTGTTCGCCACCGGCCGCGCCATCGTCCGCCGCGCCTTAGATCTCGGCATCACCCATTTCGATCTCGCCAACAACTACGGCCCGCCGCCCGGTTCCGCCGAAGAAAATTTCGGGAAACTCCTCCGTCTCGATCTCGCCGCGCACCGTGACGAACTAATCATCTCCACCAAAGCTGGCTACTCCATGTGGCCCGGCCCCTACGGCGATTGGGGCTCCCGCAAATATCTCCTCGCCTCCCTCGACCAATCGCTGCGCCGCATGGGACTCGACTACGTCGACATTTTCTACTCGCACCGCCCCGACCCCGACACGCCCCTCGAAGAAACCATGGGTGCCCTCGCGCACGCTGTGCGCAGCGGCAAAGCCCTTTACGTCGGCCTCTCCAACTACCGCCCCGCCGACACCGCCCGCGCCGCTCAAATCCTCCGCGACCTCGGCACGCCCTGCCTGATTCACCAACCCCGCTACAGCATGCTCGACCGCTGGATCGAGCCGCAGCTCCTCGATGTTCTCGCCCAAGAAGGCATCGGCTGCATCCCCTTCAGCCCGCTCGCCCAAGGCCTCCTCACCGACCGTTACCTCGCCGGCATTCCCACCGATGCCCGCGCCGGTAAACCCCACGGTTTCCTCAAAGCCGCCGGCATCACGCCCGCCATCCTGGCCAAAATCGAGAAGCTTAACACCCTCGCCCAAGCCCGCGGCCAGAGCCTCGCGCAGATGGCCCTCGCTTGGGTCCTACGTGACCCGCGCATCACCACCGCCCTCATCGGCGCGAGCAAAGTTTCCCAACTCGAAAACAACCTAGCCGCCCTTGCGAATCTCACTTTCGTCCCAGCCGAACTCGAGCAGATCGACACGATTCTCGCCTAATCCGCGCTACTTCAAACCTGCGTAAGCTCCGCGTGAATCTCATTCTCTTCGAGCCCGCCGAGCTCACTACCCCGCTGCCGCGCTCCAATCCGCGCGCCGAGCACATCCTAAAAGTTCTCCGCCGTCAGATCGGCGACCCCTTCGACGTCGGCCTCGTCGACGGCCCGCTCGGCAAAGCCACCCTCGCCGCCGTCTCCGCCGAAACCCTCACGTTAACCTTCACGTGGGGCCCGCCGCCCCCGCCCGCCGATCCCATCACGCTACTCATCGGCCTCCCGCGCCCGCAGACCGCCCGCGACATCCTGCGCGACGCCACGACGCTCGGCGTCGGCGCACTCCACTTCGTCGCCACCGAGCGCAGCGATCCCAACTACGCCGCCGCTACGCTCTGGACTTCCGGCGAATGGCGCCGCCACTGTCTCGCCGGCGCCGCTCAAGCCTTTGCCACCCGATTGCCGGTCGTCACGCATGACCGCAGCCTCGCCAACGCGCTCGCCGCGTTACCTTGCGCAGCCAACTTTTCTGCCTCGCGCGACACCGCACACACTGCCGCGTCAACAACCCTAACCCGCCTCGCCCTCGACAACTACGAAGCCACCTCACCTCTGAGCGAGTGTCACCTATTAGGTGATACTTCTATCGTGCTCGCGCTGGGACCCGAACGCGGTTGGGGGGCGACGGATCGGGCGGCTTTGCGCACGCACGGCTTCACGCTCGTCGATCTCGGATCGCGCGTGCTCCGCAGCGAGACCGCCGTCATCGCGGCGCTTACGCTGGTGCGCGCGAAGCTCGGCTTATTGTAAACCACGCTCGGTTGAGCGCGAACCTCAGCCGAGGCTCGCTGCGATCACTTTGCCAAATCCCAGAGCGTGAGCCCGCGTAGATCGCGTTTCTCCGCTTTCGCGGCGAAGAAGAAACTGGCGATGTAGCCGATCACCATGCACGAAACGATGGCCACAAAGGTGTGTAGAAAGGAAACAATCTTTGTGTCGTATTGTACCCACGCTGTGATCGCGATGCTCGCGACCGTGCCGATGATAACCCCGGGCGCATTCGCCCGGCGCGAGAGCAACCCGAGCGCAAACACGCCCGGGAAACCGCCGCCAATCAGCGCGATCAATTTCAGGAACTGATCCCACAACGACGTCACGTTGAGCGACGCGAGATAAGCCGCCATCGCCGTGGCCACCAGCCCGCAGGTCATCGTGGAAATACGCGCCAGACGCAGACGTTGCTGCTCCGTCGCCTGCGGTTTCAACGTGCCTTGAAAATCACTCACCAAAATCGCCGCAGTCGCGTTCATCGCGCTGCTGAGTGCGCCCATCGCTGCCGCCAACAAACCCGCGATGATCAAGCCCACGATTCCGTGCGGCAGTTCGTTCGCGATGAAGTACGGGAAAATTTTATCGTTGGGTAAATCCGCCGTGAGCCGATCCGGATGCGCGCGGTAAAAAACGAATAGCGCCGTCCCCACGAAGAAAAACAACACGGAGGCCGCGAGCCCGATCACGTTACCCATGACGACCGTGCGCTTGGCCTCGCGCACATCCGCGGTCGCCAACATTCGCTGCATGAGCGGTTGATCGCCGACCTGGGTCGGAATCGTCGCAAAAAACATCCCCACAAACACCCACACCGTGGGCTTCGTGAAATCCCAGTCCCACGATATCATTTTAAATTTCCCGGTCTCTTGGCCGGTTTGGATGAGCCCGACGAGCCCGTTGTCCACGCCGCTCGAAATAAAATAAATGGCCACACCGACGCCGCCTATCATCACCGCCGATTGCAGCACATCCGTCCAGACGACCGCCTCGAAACCGCCCTCCATCGCGTAGATCGTCGTCACGATGCCCATCACCAAAATACTCAGATAGACGTTGAGCCCCGTCACCGTGGAAAGCGCCAGCGCCGGCAACAGCATCACCACGCTCATGCGCCCGCACACCTTCAACAACACCGCCAAGCCCGCGCCCAGCAACCGTACGCGATGATCGAAGCGTTGATCGAGGTAACCAAACACCGTCGTAAGATTAAGTTTCCGTAGCAGCCCCACGAAAACGAAGCCCACCAAAATACCGGCAAACGCTTGCGCCGGCGACGACCCGTAGGCCATCCAATCCGTCGAATAACTCATCGCCGGCAACGCCATGAAACTGATGCTGCTCGTACTCGTCGCGAAAAAACTCACCGCCATGGCCCACGGCGCCACACGCCCGCCGCCGAGGAAAAATGAACCGCTCGACTGTTTGCGGCGCGAACACCACCAACCGATACCAAGATTCACCGCAAAATAAGCAGCCAGCAAAATGTAATCAACGACGTCGAGGGTGCGCAGAACAATCGCCGCAAGGGGTAGGGGCATGCGTATGAAACCAACCGAAAATCGTTCGTTGGCAAGAGTCCGAAAATAAAACCATCGACGACCGACGCGACGACACTGCCGCCTCCGCGTGAGCGCGCGGCCCGCGCCGCACCGAGATCACCGCAACGGACTCACCTCGCGCCCGTTCACGCTCAATAGCGCAGCCGGCTCGCCCCCCGCGAGCACCCGCCGATCGCTCTTCAGCACATCAGCCTCAATCCGCAACGCACCCGCGGCGCCTGCGACCTCGGCCACTACGACATCGCCCGAAATTTTTGCTTGTGCAGGCGCCGTTGAAAAAACTTTCCGCCACGCCGAAAAACCCGCCGCATCGAGGCCTTCCGCCGCCCGCAACCACACTGCCACCGTTGCCCGCCCCTGCGGCTCCGTCGCACTGTGCGTCAACGTCAACCGCCGCGCCACTCCACCCGCCGCATCCTCGATAAATTCCAGCGCCGCCGGCTCGCCCGTCGTCGTCGTCGCCACGAGCCAACGCAAGCCGATCACCGCATCGCCGATTCGCACATAGACCGGCGCACCGGGCGCCAGCCGCGTCGGCCGAGCCACCGAGCCTGGTTCTACGCGCACGTCGCCCGACCATACTTCCGCCACCGCCGGCACCGTGAAATGCGTCACAAAATCCACGAGATCGCCCGGCTTGTTTCGGCTGTCCGTCTTCAAGGGATCATCCGACAACACCTGCAACACTTCCGGCCCGCGCTGCACGGTCGCGATGAACGGCATCAAATGCAGCGCCTTTCCGCCGACTTGTTTTTTATAACCATAAGGATCGCGCCGGCCTTCCATAAACAACGTCAACTGTGGCACCGCCGGCGAATCCCCGAGATTAACCACAAGTGTGCGTTCATCTCGGCTGCGCGCCATGCCCGACGAGGCGAGACTCACGTGCCGCCCGATCCAATTCACCGCGCGTTGCTCGGGCTGTTCGCCCCAGCTCTGCACCACCGTGCGCGGCACCTGCGCGCGGATCGGTTCCGTCCACTCGGTCGACGGCCGCCACATCACCGCATCGCGCAACGTGGAGAGATTGTAACGCACGCCCGTCAGCCAGCCGGCGCCTTCGAGTTCGGGTCGTTCCCGCAACCAACCCGCCGTCCACGTATGCGCCTCGGTGTAACCGTGCCCGTAAATATAATCGTAAGTCCGCGCATTCGTCCCGCCCATGCGATCGCCCGGCGCCCACCAATTGGCCGCGAGATCCGCCCACAAGTGGTGGATCGCTTTTTCTGCCTTCGCGCGCGCGTCAGCTCGGCCCGCAAACCGCGCCAGCAGCGCCAAAGAATCCAGATCGATCCCATAATAAACCACCGCGCCGTATTCGCCGATGCCGTGGCGCGTCGTGAATTCCATCCACGCATCGAAACGTCGGTAGCCGTCCTGCGCCACGTCCGCGCGCCCCAGCGTCTCGCCGATCGCGATCAAGCCCCACGCCTTCATCACGAAAATATTCGTGTAGTCGATTTTCACGACGTGGCTGCGCAAGCCATCAATCGCGTCGGTCATCATCTCATCCAGTTGCGCGCGCGCCTTAGCCGACAACTGCGCCGATTGCACGCGCCGCAAGTAGCCCATGAGCTGCGATGCAAATTCCACGGCGTTGAGATCCACGACGCCGTTTTGGCCACTGTTCCACTTGAAATTCCCGCGCGTCTTACTCGCAGGATCGAGATCTTGCATCGCGCGCGCCCGCGCCAACGCCGCCTCCACGCGCTCCGGATACCAACCGAGTCCCGTCGCTTCGACCGCAAAACGAAACAGGCCACGCACGCCCATCGTGCGACTCGGATCACTGACCACCGTCCACATATCCTCCAAATCTTTCACCCCAGCGGCGCGATCTGCCGTCCACGTCTGCGGCACCGCCGATCCACTCGTCGTCGCACACACCAGAACCAACGCCATCCGCCACAGGGTAAGTTTCATTCTGCCGAAACTATACTAAATCCGAGCGCCCGATCAAGGATTCGCCCGCCCAGCTCAGACGTCGCGCCGAAAAAACATCACCGTCGGCTGCCCGCGCCCCTTGCCCAAACGCTTGCGCAGCGTCCAACCCGGCAGTGCCAACTCGATCTCACCTGGCGCTTCAAAAACCACCAAAGCCTCCGGCTTCGCGGCCAGCAGTTCGGTCAAGCGCGCGAATAATTTCGGCGCCACTTCTGGTATGATTTCGTAAGGTGGGTCAATAAACACCAGATCCGGCGTCACCTCGCCAGCGAGCGGGACCGTGAGCGCATCGGCCTCAAGCAACGCGAGATGCTCGGACGGATCTCGCCCGAGGCACTTGCACACCGCCGCGATATTTTGCCGCACACACGCCGCCGCCTTCGCGTTTTTCTCCACAAAAACCCCGCCCGCTGCACCCCGGCTCAACGCCTCAAGCCCGTACGAGCCGCTACCCGCAAACAAATCCATAAAATTCGCCCCCGGAACGCGTGCGCCGAGACTCGAAAACACCGCTTGTCGCATCCCATCGGTCGCCGGACGCACCGCATCGCCCTTCGGCACAACGAGGGGAATCCCGCGGGCGACACCACCGGAAATACGCATCCGCGCAGACAAAACACCCCACCCTTCATGGCAAACGCGAAACGCCCCGCCGCGGTTCAAGCCATCCATCGCGGCCCACCTTAATTACCCCAATTTAACCAGGGTATAATTTTATTGCATTAAACCAGCAAAAGCGATTAATGCAAATATTAAGCTAATGTCGCTTTAAAATAAGTTTACTCAATATAGAACCTACTCGGAACCAATAACTCCATTGCGGTTCATCAAAGCAGAAAAATCCACACATAACGTTTGCCGTCCCGTGAATATCGACCATCTAGTTAGGAGCCTAACCATCCAGCCTGACAGCGATTCCGACTTATCGCTGATCTCGTTGGCGGGCATTGCGTAAACAAAAAAGACTATGAAGCGCCACTGCATCCTCCTTGCCTACCTCGGCTTTGCCGCGGTCGGGTTCGTGCCCATTCGGGCCGAGGAGCGGAATGCATGGCCGTTGACCGTGCAGCAAGTCGACGCATCGGGAGGCATCACCTTGAGCGCCGCGCTCGGTCCGCTTTTTTTTCAAAAAACCCAGCCCGAGGGCGGTCAAGTGTCGGGCTTTCGCCCGTTCTACCTCGAACGCACGCAAGCAAACGGCCGCATCACGAGCGCATCGGTGCTTTATCCGCTTTATTTTTATCGCGGCGATGAGGAGGCCTACTCGTGGTCGATCTTCAATCTCATCAACCGCTCCGGTCTCCAACCTGGGGCCTCGCCGAAACTCCAAGCGGTCAACGCCGAAAAATTTGCCGTGTGGCCATTTTATTTTTCCCGGCAGACGGGCGACCCGGCGACGTCTTACCACGGACTGATGCCCGTCGCAGGCTCGATTAAGAATTTTTTTGGCTACGATCGCATCGGGTGGACGCTGTTTCCGCTCTACACGGAAGTGGATAAACACGATGCGCACACGGTCTTAGCGCCCTGGCCGTTCTTGCGTTTTACGAGCGGCGCGGAGCGAGGCTTCGCCTTGTGGCCGCTCTTCGGCTGGCGCGAACGTCCCGGCGAATTTCAAAGCCGCTTCGCCCTCTGGCCGCTCATCTGGAACCACACGCAAGCTCCCGCCGCCGATGCCCCCGCCGGCACCGCGCCCACCCGCCAAATCGGCGTGCTGCCTTTTTACGCCCGCGAACAAGGCCCCGGTCTCATCAACAAAAATTTTATCTGGCCCTTCTTCGGCTACACCGATCGCACCGCCCCGTATCGCTACCACGAGACGCGCTACCTCTGGCCGTTTCTCGTGCAAGGCCACGGCGACGAGCGCCGCGTCAACCGCTGGGGGCCGTTTTACACCCATTCCACCATCAAGGGCACCGACAAGACCTGGATCGCTTGGCCCTTCTGGCGCCAAGTAAAATGGAAAGCCGACGGCCTCGCGCAGACGCAGACTCAACTCCTGTTTTTTCTCTATTCTTCGCTCGAACAACGCAGCCTGCGCCACTCGGCCGCCGCGCCCGCCGAGAAAGTCCACGTCTGGCCGCTGCTGAGCGCCTGGGACAACGGCGCCGGCCGCCGCCAGTATCAATTTCCCAGTCCTTTTGAAGCCCTCTTTCCCAATAACGAAACCGTGCGCCAAAATTGGACCCCGCTGTTCGCCCTCTATCGTTACGACCAACGCGCGCCCGGCGACGTCCGCGCGTCGCTTTTTTGGGACGCCATCACGTGGACCCGCGACGACGCCCGCAGCCGGAGCACGTTTCACCTCGGCCCGCTCTTGAGCGTGCAAACCGACTCCCGCCAACAGCGCATCGCGCTGGGCCAAGGCCTCATCGGCCTCTCTCGCGCCGCCGGCACTCGCGCTTGGCGCTTTCTCTGGTTAGATTTCTCCCGCAGCTCGACCGAGCAGAACCCGGCCGCGGCCCGCTGATATGAAACAATTCACCCACTTCCTCGAAGGCTTCGGCAGCGCCGTCCAACTGCTGTTCCAATCCGCTCGCTTCGTCGGCACCCTCCCGCGCCAACGCGCTCGCTTCATCGATCAGTGCTACCTTATCGGTTACACGACGCTCCCGATTGTAGCCATTCTGTGCTTTTTCATGGGCAGCGTGCTCGCGCTCCAGTCGGGCTACTCGATGGAAAATTTCGGAGCGAAACAGTTCATCGGCTCGCTCGTCGGCCTCTCGTTCGCTCGTGAACTTGGCCCAGTCATCGTCGCCATCCTCGTGGCCGGCCGCGTCGGTTCCGCAATCACCGCGGAGCTCGCGTCGATGAAAGTTTACCAAGAAGTCGACGCCCTCGTGACGATGAACATCCCCCCGGCGCGTATCCTTGTGCTCCCGCGTCTCGCGGCGGTGCTCGTGATGATGCCGGTGCTCGCGATTATCGGCAATCTCATCGGCTGGTTCGGCGGCGCCGTCGTGTGCAAATACGTCGAATCCATCGCCATCGAGCCCGAAGCGTATTTTTCCGCGCTGCGTCGCTACATGAAATTCAAAGACGTGGGCACCGGCCTCATGAAGGCTGAGATCTTCGGCTTCGTCGTCGTGCTCATCTGCTGCAGCATCGGACTCAACACTCGGGGCGGCCCGCGCGAGATCGGCGCCTCGGTCACAAAAGCCGTCGTCGTCTCCCTCATCTCCATCCTCGTGCTCGATTACTTCGTCACGAAAGCCCTCATGTGACGCCCGTCATGAATCCTCCGATCCACCGCAATCCCATCACCGCCGTCGAGAGCCCGGCCGTCGGCGTCACCATCGACGGTCTCACGAAAAATTTCGGCACATTCCAGGCGTTAAAAAACGTCTCGTTTACCGTCGAGCCCGGGGAAATTTTTGTCCTCATGGGCCCCAGCGGCTCCGGCAAAAGCGTGCTCCTCAAACACATCGTCGGCCTCGAAGCCGCCACCGCTGGTCGCGTGCTCATCAACGGCCAAGACGCCACCGCCGAACACACCCTTGAGCGCATCCGCATAGCCCTCGTATTCCAAGCCGGCGCGCTCTTCAACTCGCTCAGCGTTTATGACAACCTCGCCCTTTACCCGCGCGAACACCGCTTCGGCGACGAAGCTACCATCCGCGATAAAGTCATGCGCGCGCTGCAGATTCTTTCCCTGGAAAACTCTGCGCAAAAATTCCCTTCCGAACTCTCCGGCGGCATGCGTAAACGCGTCGCTATCGCGCGCGCCCTAGTCATGGAGCCGCAACTCATGCTCTACGATGAGCCCACCAGCGAACTCGACCCCGTCATGAGCGCCACGATCAGCGAGATCATCGCCACCCTCAAAGACGAATATCACGTCACCACGATCGTCGTCTCCCACGACCGCGAACTCGCCCTCGGTATCGCCGACCGCGTCGGCATTCTCATGGGCGGAGAACTCGTTTTCCTCGGCCCGCCCGCGAGCTTGCGCCAGCCCGCCGACCCCCGCATCGCCGATTTTTTCCATCCGCGCATCGACCTCAAAAATCCCCGTTTCAAAACTCTCGAAACCTGATCCGCCCTTTCCTGTTTAAAACGCAACGGACCCACCACCATGAACACCGCCCAACAAACCGCCCGCGTCGGTCTCTTCTTCCTCCTCGGCCTCGCCCTCACTTGGGTGACTTGGGAGACGCTCAGCGACGGCAAACTTTTTAAACAAACCGGCTATAGCCTCGTCGCCGGCTTCGATAACCTCAAAGAACTCAAACAAGGTGACGAAGTCCGAATGGCCGGCGTCAAAATCGGCTCCGTCGAGCGCACCCGCCTCGCCGGGCGCCGCGCCGAAGCCGTCCTCCGCATCGATCCCGGCGTCAAAATCGCCTCCGATGCCACCGCCACCATCGTCATGGCCGGCCTCATCGGCACCAACTACATCGGCCTCGACCTCGGAACCCCCGGCGCGCCGGTCCTCACCGACGGCGCTGAGCTCCGCACTAAAATCACCCCCGACATCAACGCCATTATGACCGAACTCGGCAACCTCGGCCAAAAACTCGAAGGCGCGCTCGGCTCCATCACCACCACCGTCAACGGCGACGGCAAAAATCCCGGCCTCTTTCAAAAGCTCGACCGCCTCGTGACCGACAACTCCACGAAAATCGACACCACGATGACCAACCTCGCCTCCGCCACCGAAAAAATCAACAAAGGCGAAGGCACCCTCGGCAAACTCCTCAACGATTCTAAACTCCACGACGAACTCGTCGCCACCGTGAGCGAAATCAAAGGCGCCGCCACCGACGCGAAATCCTTCGTCGCCGACGCGCAGACGCTCGTGAACCAAGTCAAATCCGGCAAAGGCACCCTCGGCGCGCTCATCTTCGACGAGACCGCCGGGAACGACCTAAAAGTCGTCACGCGCAACCTCCGCGACATCTCCGATAAAATCGCCAAAGGCGAAGGCACCCTCGGCAAGCTTCTCACCGACGACAGCCTTTATCTGAGCGCCCAAAGCACGCTCAAGAAAGCCGACAGCGCGATTGATAGCCTTGGCGACAGCGGCCCAATCACCGCCGTCGGTGCCGCCGCCAAAGTCTTGTTCTGATCAAGCCCGCGCCGTAAACGGGCGCAAAAAAAGGCGCGGTGGATTTTACCACCGCGCCTTTTTTATGCTCCGACTCGGACCGCGATTCGGCCGCCGAGTCAGCGCTCAAATCCTCAGACCTTTGGACCACCTTGCGCGAGATTACGCGCGCGGAGACGCAGACCGTTGAGGCGGATGAAACCGGTGGCGTCGCTCTGGTTGTACCAGCTCTTCACGCCTTCCATCGAAGCGATCTTGTCGTCGTAGAGCGAATATTTCGACTTACGTCCGCAGGTGATGATGTTGCCCTTATAGAGCTTCAAGCGGACGGTCCCCGTGACGTAGCGTTGGCTCTCGTCGACCATCGCTTGGAGCATCTCGCGCTCCGGCGCGAACCAGAAGCCGTTGTAAACGAGCTCGGCGTATTTCGGAATAAAGCTGTCGCGCAAGTGCAGCACTTCGCGGTCGAGCGTGAGCGATTCGACCTGACGATGCGCCTGCATAAGAATGGTGCCGCCGGGCGTCTCGTACACGCCACGCGATTTCATGCCGACAAAACGATTCTCGACGAGATCGACGCGGCCGATGCCGTGTTTGCCGCCGAGTTTATTGAGCGTCTTCAACACGCCTCCGGGCGTGAGTTTCTTGCCGTTCACCGCGACGCAATCGCCCTTCACGAAATCGAGTTCGACGTATTCAGGCTTGTTCGGCGCATCCTCGGGCGAGACGGAAAGTTTGAACATGCCTTTGTTGGCGTTGGTCGTGGGGTCAAACCACGGATCTTCCAAAATGCCGGCTTCGTAGGAAATGTGGAGCAGGTTGCGATCCATCGAGTACGGCTTCTTGAGCGAAGCTTCGACGGGGATTTTGTGCTGAGCGCAGTAAGCGATCATCTCGGCGCGACCGGGGAAAAGTTCGCGGTAAGCCTCGATCTTCCACGGGGCGATGATTTGGAGCTGCGGCGCGAGCGCCATGTAAGTGAGCTCGAAACGGCATTGGTCGTTGCCCTTGCCGGTGGCGCCGTGCGCGACGGTGTCGGCTTTTTCTTTCTTGGCGATCTCGACTTGGGCCTTGGCGATGAGCGGGCGCGCGATGGAGGTGCCGAGGTAATATTGACCCTCGTAGATCGCGTTGGCGCGGATCATCGGATAAATAAAATCGCTCGCGAATTCTTCGACGAGATCGAGCGTGTAGTGTTTCGAAGCGCCGGTCTTCAGCGCTTTTTTGTCGAGACCTTTGAGCTCCTCTTCTTGGCCGACATCGGCGGCGAAGGTGACGATCTCAGCGTCGTACGTTTCTTTGAGCCATTTGACGATGACGGACGTGTCGAGGCCGCCCGAATATGCGAGGACGATTTTCATGGATAGAATTTTTTAGTACTGAAGGGGAGTTTACTTACGCGCGGCCTTGGCCAACACCGCCATGATGGCTTTCTGCGTGTGGAGGCGGTTTTCGGCCTGGTCAAAAATGATCGAGCGCGGATTATCGAGGACGGCTTGTTCGACTTCCTCGCCGGGATGCGCGGGCAAGCAATGCATGAAGAGCGCGTCCGGCTTGGCGGCGGCGAAAAGTTTGGCGGTGACGGCGTAGGGCGACATCTGGCGAATGCGTTCGGCCTTTTCGTCTTCCTTGCCCATGCTCACCCATACGTCGGTGTAAACGACATCGGCGTCCTTCACAGCTAGATAAGGATCGGTCGTGAATTGGTAGGAATCGGCCGGAAAACCTTCGCGCTGCAACTGCGCCTTCAACTCCGCACCGGGGGCGAATTCCGCCGGGCCGGAGAGCGATATTTTCATACCGAAAAGATTAGCGCCGAGAATCCACGAGTTGGCCATGTTGCAAGCCGTGTCGCCGAGAAACGCGATTTTGCGCCCACACAATGAGCCGACGAGGTCGTCGTTTTTAGCCCAGCGCTCAGTCATCGTGAACGCATCGGTGTAAATCTGGCACGGGTGCAGAAAATCCGTGAGCGCGTTGATCACCGGAATGTTGCCAGCGGCCGCGAGACGCTCGACTTCGCTGTGGTCAAACGTGCGCACGATCAAGCCATGCACGAAACGCGAAAGGACTTTTGCGGTGTCTTCCACGGATTCACCGCGACCGAGCTGAATATCGTTTTTGTTGAGGAAAAGCGGATTGCCGCCAAGCTCGTGGATGCCGACTTCGAAGGACACGCGCGTGCGCGTCGAGGACTTGGAAAAAATCATCGCCCAGGTCTGACCGGCGAGTGCTGGCGTAGCGTTGCGACCGCGCTTGGCTTTGAATTCTCGGGCCAGCGCAAAGACCTCACCCAGCTCATGGGGTTTGAAGTCGGTCTCTTTCAGGAAGTGTTTCATCGCTTAAAAAGAAAAATCTAGGACAACGCCCCCGTGGCGGACGAGAGCAAAAACGGCTCGAGCACGGCGACCAGCAAGCGCGAGTATCTCACGGTTTTTCTTGATCGCCCTAGAACCCGAAAAAAACGAGCTCACCCGTGGACGATTTCCGTGCCGATGCCCTTATCGGTGAAAATTTCCAGCAGCAGCGAGTGCGGCAGGCGGCCATCGATGAAGTGCACGCGTTGCACGCCTTCTTCGAGGGCCCGCACGGCGCTACCGACTTTAGGGCGCATGCCTTTGTCGATGATTCCTTTCGCTTTCAGTCCTTCGACTTGGCTGATCTTGAGCGTCGAAATCAGCGTCGAAGCATCAGGCGGAGCGGACAACAAACCGGGGACGTCGCTCATGTAAACCAAACGACGCGCGCGCAACGCGCTCGCCACGCGACCAGCCACAAGATCGGCGTTCACGTTGTAAGGCTTGCCATCGTAGCCCTCGGCGACCGGCGAAATCACCGGAATGAATCCTTCGGCGATTTCTTTTTTAATGAGCTTCACTTTTACCTCAGTGACTTCACCGACGTAGCCGAGATCCACGGTATTGCCGTCGTCATCGGTCGTGAGTTTTTGGCAGACGAGCACGCTGTCGCCGGCGAGGCCCTTAGGTTTACCCTTCGCGGTGATGATGGCGTTGCACACATCTTTGTTCACGATTTCGTCGAGCGTGCGTTTGACGATGGCGACGGTGGCTTCGTCGGTCACACGGAGGCCGTTGATGAAATTGGCTTTGAGGCCAGAAGATTCCATGGCCTTGGTGATGGCCTTGCCGCCGCCGTGGACGACGACGACGTTGATGCCGACGGCCGCGAGGAACGCGATGTCGAAGGCCACGCGCGTGCGAGCGACCGGATCGGGATCATCCATAAAGCTCCCGCCATATTTCACCACGAAGGTGGAGCCGCGAAAATCTTGGATGTAAGGGAGGGCTTCAAGGAGCACCTTCGCCTTGGCGGTGAGTTCAGCAACATTCACATTCATGGCAGATCAAAGACCGCGGCCAAGGGCCGCAGGGAGCGAGGAGAAACTGGGAACAGCGTGCACGTTTTAGATTCGAGAGAAAATTACTAGCGCACTCCGGCGGCGCTTTTCCATCACATTCGCAGGGATCGGAAATAAATTATCCAGCCACCGCCGCGAAAAATTCGGCTTCACTCCGCGCCCACACCGGCCCACTTCTCCCACGTGGCCAGTACCGCTCTTACTTTCTCCAACCGTGCAGCTCATCGCGCTTGGCTCATCAGCCAAGCCCAACTCCCGCTCGGTTTTCGCGTGGGCACCTCGCGTTTCGAGTTCATGCCGCGCGAGGCGCCGAAGCCCGCGAAGATGACGCTCACATTGATCGCCCTCGATCAACCCACGCCAGATTTCGCCGCGATGTTCACCCGCAACGCACTCCCCGGCGCGCCCATCATCGTCGGTCGCCAACGCCTCCACGAACCCACGCTCGGCGCCGTGATCGTAAATAACAAAGTCTCCAACGTCTGCGCGCCCGGTGGCGTCGCAGCTTCGGAAAAAATCTGCGCGCGACTGGCGAACTTACTCAACCTCACGCCCGGACAAATCCTGCCGAGCTCGACCGGTGTCATCGGATGGGGCCTGCCCGTTGACGCCATGATGGACGCGTTGCCGCAAACCTCTGCGACTCTCACTAACGAATCCATTTTACCGGCGGCCGAAGGCATAGTCACCACCGACCTTTATCCCAAAATCCGTCGAGCCAAGGTCGGCGCCGGCAGCATCGTCGGCATCGCCAAAGGCGCGGGCATGATCGAGCCCAACATGGCCACGATGTTGGTTTACGTGCTGACCGATTTGAACGTGCCCCGCGCGGAATTGCGCGCCGCTCTCCAACACGCCGTCGAGACGAGTTTCAACACCATCAGCGTCGACAGCGACACGAGCACTTCCGACACCGTCGCGCTCATTTCCTCGGGTCGCGTCCCCTGCCCCGATCTCGTCGCCTTCGAAGCCGCGCTCACGCAGGTGTGCCGCGATCTCGCCGAAGATGTCGTGCGCAACGGCGAGGGCGTGCGCCACGTGATCCGCGTCGCGGTGAGCGCAGCGGCGACGACGGAGTTGGCGCGCGCGATCGGCAAAGCCATCGTCAATGCCCCACTCTTCAAATGCGCCGTCGCGGGCAACGATCCCAACGTCGGCCGACTTGTGCAGGCCATCGGAAAATACATCGGCGCCCACGCGCCCGAGACGGATCTGGCGCGTTTGCGGCTGCGCTTGGGCGGAATCGAAATTTTTTCAGGAGGAGTTTTCCAGCTGAATCCCGAGAAAGAAACAGCCCTCGTCGCCCACCTTCGGAGCGCAGAACTTTACGCGAGTGCGCCGCCAAAAGACGGCGTGTTCTCCGCGGCCATAGATTATCCGCCGCACGAGCGCTGCGTCGAAATCGAAGTCGAAATCGGCAACGGTGCCGCCGGAGCGATCGTGATTGGCGGTGATCTCACCCACGAATACGTGAGCGAAAACGCCGATTACCGGAGCTGATCCAAACGAATAAAAAAACGCTCGACCTACACCTAGCGCCACGGTTTTCACCGCGATGCTTTTTCATGCAAAGATCGGCTGATTAAATCAGTCCGGCGGTTTCGGGGAACCCGCTCCAGAGATTCATGATTTGCACGGCCTGACCGCTCGCGCCCTTCATAAGATTATCCTCGGCGGAAGTTAGGATGAAATTACCCGTGCGCGCATCATGCACCGCGGCGATGTCGATACGATTGGTGCCGACGACGTGCGCAGTATCGGGCGTCTCGCCGGCCACGAGCAGCTGCACAAACGGCGTGGCGGCGTAGGCTTCGCGCCAAGCGGCATAAAGCGCGTCGATCGTAGCGCCCGCCGCAGCCGGGACGGTGATCGTCGTCGCGATCCCACGGCGCATCGGCGCGAGATGGGGATTGAACTGGATGATGGTGGCGGCGCCCGTGCGCAGCGCGAGTTGCTCCTCGATTTCGGCGAGATGGCGATGCTTCACCAAGCCGTAGGCCTTGGCGCTCTCGGCGCGTTCGCAGTAAAGATAGGCTTCTTCGGCTTTCTTGCCGGCACCACTCACACCGCTGAAAGAGTTGACCACGATATGCTGACGCGAAACGAGGCCCGCTCGCAACAGCGGCACCAGCGGCACCAAAACACTCGTTGGATAACAACCAGGCGCGGCGATGAGTTTCGCCTCAGTCTTCCACGCCGGCGGCGTGAGCTCGGGCAGGACAAAACGCGCCGCGGGCAACAATTCCGGCGCGTGATGCTCGCCGTAATATTTTTGGTAAGTCGCCAAGTCGGCGATGCGGAAGTCGGCGCTGAGGTCGATCACGCGCTTGCCCGCGGCAACGAGGGCTTTCGCGTACGTCGCCGCGGTGCCGTGGGGCAGCGCGAGGAAAAATAAATCGATGTTACTCGCCGCGAGCGCCGCAGGATCAGAATCAACAAAGCGCAGACCGGCATCGCGCCCGCGCAGCGCCGGCATGATCGCGGCCAAAGCCTTGCCGGCATGCGTCCGCGAAGTCACCGCCGCGAGTTCCACGTGCGGATGACTGAGTAAGAGTTTGACCAAGACTTCGCCCGAATAACCGGACGCGCCGACAACACCGACTTTCATAGTGCGCGCAGCATTCAAAGCGGCGGGGAAATAATCGAGACGGAATTTCCGACACCTTCGATTTACCCCATGAAAAAGCCCGCGCGGGTGAGGCGCGGGCCGAAGTTGCAATCACGCGCAGGCGCGTGACGGCCTTAGAATCCGTAGGAGTAGCTGATCGTCACGACGCCACGGCCGACGGCCGAGGTGTTGGTGGACTTCGGAGCGCTGCCAGTCTTCAAGTAAGCGCTGTCGCCCTTGGTGTAAGCGAAACCAACCGTGAGCTTGGATTCCTTGGTGAGCTGGAACGGCGTAGCGACGCCAAGCAGCCAGTAGTTACCCCAAGCCTTCGTCTGCGGGACCGAGCCTTTGACGAAGTCGTTGGCGAGGTAAGAACCGTAGGAAGCGGTGAAATCGAGCTCGGTGCCGAGGTCTTTGAGCGGCAAGGCGTAAGCCGAGGCGATCTCAACCGTAGGACCATCAAGGACGAAGTCGTAATAGATCTTGGGGGTGAGTTTCACTCCGGAGATCGTGTAGTTCACCGCCAAGCTGGGTTCAAACGTCAGCTTATAGAAACCGTTGGCCTCGTTGGCCGAAGGATAGGTGTAGAAGGTAACGCCGGGCACAAAGCTCAACGTATCCGACGCGACGGAGGTGTAGGACGCGTAGAAATCGAATTCAGGATCCGATTGACCCACGACCTTGTTCTGGATCGGAGAGTTAGCCCAGACGCCAGCGGTCAGATTGCCGTAACCCAACTCAACGGTGGGCTGGAACGAAGCCCCGCCGAGGCGTTGGCCACGGAACATGTACTGCGACGCGAAAGACGGGGTAACCGTCACGGCGACGCTAGGAGCGGCAGGCGCAGGCGCGGTCTGAGCGCTCAGCGAGAGCGAACCCAAGGTGAGAGCACTGAGAAGTGCGAAGGATAGTTTATTCATACTTTAGTTTGGTGGTTATGGTGTAGCGTAACAGCCCGAAAGAACCGGGCACGAGGGATAGTAAGCAAGCGGCTTGCCAAGTTCCCTCGAGCCGGAAAAACCGGGAAATAGGTGACGAAAAAGCCGACGCGCTCCACGAGCGACGTCGGCCCAAATAAGCCGTAAATACCGCGAATAGAACGCGGTAAAACGAATTAACGTTTCGAGAACTGGAAGCGCTTACGAGCGCCGGGTTGACCGGCTTTCTTACGTTCCTTGGCGCGAGGATCGCGCTTCATGTGGCCGGCCTTCTTGAGGGCGGGACGAAGTTCAGCGTTAAACTTTTGGAGCGCACGGGCGATGCCGTGGGCGACCGCACCAGCTTGGCCGGCGAGACCGCCGCCGGAGACATTGGCGCTGACGTCGAATTTATCACTCAGGGTGACCGTGATGAGGGGCATCGCCGCTTGTTTGGCGAAGCTCTCTGGCACAAAGTAGTTCTCGAAGCTGCGGCCGTTAACGGTCAGCTTGCCCTTGCCTTCCGTGATACGGATGCGGGCGGTGGAGGTCTTGCGGCGGCCGGTGGCGGTGAAAACGTTCGCGGGTGTGCTCATGGGCGTAATCAGACGGAAATTTTAGCGGGATTGTTCATCTCATGCGTGTGCTTCGAGCCGGCGAAAACACGGAGTTTCGTCAACATCTTGGCCGCGATGCGGTTCTTTGGGAGCATTCCCTTGACCGCGTGTTCGATGATAAACTCGGGATGACGCTCACGCATCAGCTTGAGGCTGCGATAGCTTTCGCCACCGACGAAGCCGGAGAAAAACATGTACTCGTTCTGGGTCTCCTTTTTGCCGGTGAGGACGACCTTCTCGGCGTTGATAACCACAACGAAGTCGCCGTTATCGACGCTTGGGGTGTAGGAGGCTTTGTGGCGGCCACGGATAATGTTGGCGGCTTTAACAGCGAGGCGACCGAGTGGCACGCCTTCGGCATCGATCAGATGCCACTTGGGCTGCACAGTCTCCTTCTTGGCGAGAAACGTTTTCATGGGAAAAGGGGTTAATAACTAGGTTTCGCAAAGGCCGTGTCAATGCCTCATTTCAGGCTCTTTCCATGCCTTTTCACCTTTTCATTTAACCCGATCAAAGACGCATCGTGAACTTGTTTCTGGGCGCATTTCTGAGAGCGTGGCGGCCATGAAACCTTCCCGCGCGCTGTTGATGGCTGGCATTTTGGGTATTAGCGGGGTCGCGCTCGGCGCTTTCGGCGCGCATGCGTTGCGCGCCCAACTCACCGAGCTTGGAACGCGGGATCGTTGGGAAACCGCCGTGCATTATCACTTGCTTCATGCGGTGGCCATTTTCGCTGCGGCGATCTTTCTGGAGGTCCGCACAGGGTCGAGCGCGGCGGCGCGGCGCATCGGCTGGGGGGTTCGGTGGTGGTTGACGGGGGTGGTTCTTTTTTCGGGGTCGCTTTATTGCTTGGCGTTGAAGGCGCCAACTTGGCTCGGGGCTTCGACAGCTCCATTGGGCGGTATCTCGTTTTTGATTGGCTGGGGTTGCGTGATCGCGGCGGCGCTCGATGTTGATGTGGAGAAAAAATGATGCGGTTTGCGCCACAGATTCCCGAGGAACTCAGGGCGATGCTTGATGCCGTGCGCCGCGTTGGTCGGCCACGATTGGTGGGAGGCGGAGTGCGCGATGGGTTGCTGGGACTGACGCCAAAAGATTTCGACATCGAAGTCGGCCAAGTGGATTTCGAGACGTTGCATCGAGCGCTCGCCTCTTTCGGGGCGACGGATGTGGTGGGGCGGAGTTTCGGCGTAATTAAAGTGCGCGGGAAAACCAGCGGCGCCGAATATGATTTCAGTTTGCCGCGACGCGAATCGAAGACCGGAGCGGGGCATCGGGGCTTCGCGGTGGAACCAGACCCAGAATTGAGCGACGCGGATGCAGCGGCGCGGCGCGATTTCACGGTCAATGCAATTGCTTACGATCCGTTTACGGACGCGTTAATGGATCCGCATGGCGGCGCGGCGGATCTACAGGCGCGGGTGTTACGGCATACAAGCGCGGCATTTGGGGAGGATCCATTGAGGGTATTGCGGGCAATGCAGTTTGCAGCGCGTTTTGATTTCACGCTCGCGCCGGAGACGGCGAAATTGAGTCGGCAGATCGCGGACACGTTTCGGGAATTGCCGGTGGAGCGCGTCTGGGGCGAGTGGGAAAAATGGGCGAACCAAGCCGTCAAGCCGGCGCGCGGGCTCGAAGTGCTGGAGGCGACGGGATGGCTGGTGCATTTCCCGGAAATCGCGGCGCTGCGCGGCACCTTGCAAGAACCGGCGTGGCATCCGGAAGGCGATGTGTTTACACACACGCAATTTTGCCTCGAAGCGCAGGTCGCGCACGAGCGGGCCAACGGGGCGGAGCGCAATCCCATGCTGATGTGGGCCGTGTTGGCCCATGATTTCGGAAAAGTGAAGACCACGGTCCGCGCGGAGAAGGACGGGGTGTTGCGCTGGCTGAGTCCAGGACACGCAGCGGCGGGCGGACCACTCGCGGAGCAATTTTTGCGGCGCATCGGGGCACCGTTGCGTTTCGACGCGCCGGTGCGCGCGCTCGTTGAAAATCATCACGCGCACGATCGCAACAGCGCGCCACTTTCCGACAACGCCGTGCGACGCCTCGCGCGGCGTCTGCAACCTGCCACCATCGATGAGCTCGCGTGCGTCATGCTCGCCGATAGTCGCGGCCGACCGCCGCTGGAGTCGCCCGAAACGATCGCGCGCATCGCCACGCTCACGGCGCACGCTCAGCGCCTGCAACTCGCGCAACTCGCGCCGCAACCGCTCATGCTCGGGCGGCACTTGATGGCGCTCGGCCGCAAGCCCGGCCCGGAATTTAAACGCGCCCTAGACGCCGCCTTCGAAGCGCAGCTCGACGGTGCGTTCGCGGATGAAGCGAGCGGCGTGATCTGGCTGCGAAATTTTCTCGGCTAACGTCAGCTCCGTCGCGCCGAGCGCGAGTTCGCCATCAGTGAGGATCCGCGCGCGCAGACCTCCCCTGCCCTTTAACCATTCCTCGGCGCCTGGCGCGACGGCGTGATTCATCCAGTGGCAGGGCCGCGCTTCGCCCGTGCCAGCAAAACTCACGTCGCCGAGCGTAAACGTGCGGCCGATCAGCGTCGCCAGATCGACGCCGCCGAAGAGCACGTTGCGCCGCAACACGCCCGCCGAAAGCGTCGACAGCGCGAAACGCTCACGTAGCGCGGCGAGCGTTTCGGCCGAGAAAAATGTGATTTGTCCGTTGTAATCCGGGCGGTAGCCGTAGAAACGATCGCCCTCGATGCCCCAGCCGGCGCGGCAACGAATCGTGGCAGGTTCTTCCGTGAGATACGTCCCGGCTGGCAGGCTGCGACGGCCAAAAAAATTATGGCCGGGGGATATGAAGAAGCGTTCGAGCGTGACGTGCATCCGAGGGCGACAGCAAGGCGGCGCGAGGCGCGCATGACAAGGCGGGGAAATCCAGAGAGCGGACACAAAAAAGGCGGCCGGAAAATCCGGCCGCCTTGAGCGGTTGATTAAAGCGAGGCGCTCGCGCGCCGTTGCTTAGTAATCGTAGGAGACGCTGATACGAACGTAGCGCGACGTCTGGAAGGACGTGGGCAGGTTGTAGGTCGGGTTCGATACGTTCAGACCAGTCTCGGCGACGTTGTTATATTCGGTGGCGGTGTGCAGATTGAGGACGTTGAATACATCCAAGCCGAAGCCGAGTTTATCGGCGGCCCAGCGGGGACGATACTTCAAGGTCAAATCGATCTGGTTGTTCCAAGGCGTGCGACCGGCAGAACCACGCGGGGTGGCTTTGCTATTCGAGAAGAACGAAGCAGCACCGTATTGAGCCGCGAACGGATCCGTGGGGTGGAAACCGAGGGCATTCTTGGGCGTGCCGGACTCGAGGCGGAAGTTGCCGCCGAGTTGGACTTCCTTGGTGAGGTTATAAGCGCCGAAGAGCTTGAACTTATGGCGGCGGTCGTTGGCGAGGTAGCCGTTGCTGTGGTCCATCAGGCCGGGATGGTCGAAGAGGACGGTGAGGCCGGCATCGGTCTGGCCGTTGTCGGAGAGCACGGAACCTTCGTCGTTACCCCAGCTATAGGAATGGGTGTAGGAGCCTTGGAGCATCCATTTGCCGTTGTAGGCTTTTTCGAAGAAGACTTCGGCGCCGACGTATTCGCGTTTG
>CANFSZ010000030.1 GCA_947449835.1 Opitutia bacterium | reverse complement strand
TCTCCGAAAAATCAGAGAATAGAACCTAGTGATTCTTGACTACTGACTGATCACCAACGAATTGGTGATCTTTTTGAATTTTGATTGGGGGTTCCAATCGATCGCACAAAGTAAATTTCAAAGAGCTTCCTTTTTAGGGGAAAGAGGTCTAACAAAATCTTTCAGGAAACGTTCGTCAATGCTTTTTTCGAACTTTCTGAATTTTTTACTTAAAAGAACTGTGCCGTCGCTCGATCTGTTCTTAAAGGCTTTTGGCCGACGGGAGGAACACCATGGAGGATCCACGTTGAGATTCAAGCTGTTTTTCATCGAAATCTCGCTCCTCATAACAACAAATTGATTATGAAGTATTTAAAGTTTTCATATGAGTGCTTTTTTCCTATTTTGCTCCTTTAGTTTCCTCGTTTTTTGACGTTATTTTTCCGCCCAACCGGATTTTTGGGCTGATTTAAGTCGGCTCGTTATTCGCGGGCTCCCGACCCATTTCCCCTCGAGAAAGAATGTTTTTCACAGCCGGCTTCACCGCCGTGGCGCGGTTTTCACCTTCTTGGATTCACGAACCCCGCGGTACTTCTGCTCGTAGCCTTAGCTGAACACCGACGCTCTGCCCGTAGGCATTTTCTGGAATCGGCACAGCAGAGCGTCCTTCTTTCTCCAGCTAAGCGGTGCTATTTTTTTTAACTTTATGCCGGGCTTGGGTTAATCTCCTTGCAGGCAATCCCTCGTGGACGGACGTTCGCTCTTGTGGAGCTTTTCGAAATCAAAACCGAGGTGCCCGCTGTCTTAGCGGATGCCATTGACACAACGTTACTCGAGCTGGGCTGTGACCGCTGGAGTGTATTAGAGGACGCGATCGCGAAGCGCGCTTGGATCGTGGGCATATTCCCCTCGGTGGCCGAGGCGGATGCGAGCTGGCTGGAGTTGGATGCGCTTTTGAAATCCGTGATCTCTTTACCACAGCCTGAGGCGCGAACTTTGGGTGATCGCGAGTGGAAGGACAGCTATAAGGCTCATTTTCACGCGTGGCAATTTGGACGGTTGCATTGGGTGCCGATTTGGCAGCGACCGACATTTGTGCTGCCCGCGAATGAGGCGGTGTTGTGGTTGGATCCGGGCTTGGCCTTCGGCACGGGCAATCATGAAACCACGCGTTTGTGCGTGGAACGGTTGGTCGGGCGCGCAGGAGAAACGGGCGTCGGCGGCCGGGTCATTGATGCGGGCTGCGGCTCTGGCATCTTGGCGCTATCGGCGGCGCTCTTGGGGTTCACGGATATTGCCGGTTTCGATAATGATGCGGAGGCGGTTCGCGTGAGCGAAGAGAATGCGGCGTTGAACGGCTTGAGCGGACGCGTGCAGTTTTTCACCGGCGATCTTTTGTCGGGACTGGCAGGGCGTCAGGGCGAAATCGTCTTGGCCAATATTCAAGCGGATGTCTTGCAGTTGTTTGCGCGTGAACTTTTGGCGGCCGTAGCTCCAGGCGGTGTGTTAGTTTTGAGCGGTATTTTGGCGATCGAGCGCGATACGGTGTGGGCGAAGTTCGCGGCTTTGGCCGCGGGTTGGAGTGTGGACTCTAAAATAATGGGTGAATGGAGTGACGTGGTGCTGGTGCGTCCGGCGTGAAGTTATGTCGCCGCAAAAACTGGTTTTATTCGCGGGGTTGGCGTTGAGCGCCTGTGGGCTGCGAGGTGACGATGCGTGGCTGAAACCCGAGCGTTTCAAGGCGACGCCGGGGGCGACCTTGCGTTTCCAGATTTTAGCCGTGGACCGTTTTTCCGCCGATGAAACCTCCCCGATCGCGGCCCAAGACTTCAGCGCAACAGGCCGGCTGGGCGCTGAGTCCATCGCGGCGGCCTTGCTGGAGAAAGATCGGGAACGGGCGGTTTTCTCCGTAGCGTTGATCCGGCCGGGGCACGCGGTGATCGCAAGTGAGCTCACGCCAATTTTTTTGGAAAAATCGGCGGATGCGATCGAAGCCCGACTGCGCGAGGTGCATGCGGGTGAAGCCCTGCGGGAGGCCTGGGGGCGACAGACGACTGAGACGCCGTGGCGCGAACACCTGAGGCGCTACGTGAAAACTTTTGTGCGCGTGGGCGAGCCTTTCGAGGCCAAGGAGGATTGGGCGCGGGCGCTGGGGGCGCCGCTGGAGATTATCCCCGAACGCGATCCGACGAAGCTAAGCGCCGGTGATCGCTTGAGCGTGAAGGTATTGCGCGAGGGGGCGCTGTTACCAAATTTCGCGCTCAATTTTACGACGGCCGATGATTCGCGCGATCATGTGATTTTTACGGATCTCGCGGGTCGGGCGGAAATCACGTTGGACGTCGCGGGGCTGTGGCTCATTCACGGGACGGATCTGCGGCTGGCGGAGAAACCAGAGAAAAACGAAACGTGGGTCAGCGCTTACGTCTCGCTGACTTTGGAGGTGAATTAAATCGCCGCGGCGCTCTCAGCGCAAAGAGGCGGATAAAAAAAGGGCCCGACTCAAATCGGGCCCTTCGAAAAGCAGGAAATTTTTTAGGAGAAAAGATCCGTCGGTGTGCGACTCAGGAATTCTTCCATGTAAGCTGTGGTCGCTTTGCCTTCGATGAAGACGGGGTCAGCCATGATGGCTTTGTGCAGAGGGATGGTGGTCTTGATGCCGCGAATCAGGTATTCGCTGAGCGCGCGGTACATCCGCTCGAGGGCGGTCTTACGGTCCGGGCCGTAAGTGATCAATTTACCGATCATGGAATCGTAATACGGCGGAATCGCATATCCGGAATAAGCGTGGGAATCGACGCGCACGCCATGGCCGCCGGGGGCGTAATAGAGTCCGATGGTGCCGGGTGAAGGGACGAAATTGCGGGCCGGGTCCTCGGCGTTGATGCGGCACTCGATCGCGTGTTTCTCAAATTTGATGTCGCTCTGGTCGAAGCCGAGTTTTTCGCCGTTGGCGATGCGGATCTGCTGCTTGATCAAGTCGATGCCCGTGACTTCTTCGGTGACGGGGTGTTCGACCTGAATGCGGGTGTTCATCTCGATGAAGTAGTAATTTCCCTTCGCATCGACGAGGAACTCAATGGTGCCGGCGTTCTCGTAATCAGCTGCTTCGGCGGCGCGGACGGCCGCTTTGCCCATTTTTTTACGCAGATCGGGCGTCAAAAACGGCGAAGGCGATTCTTCGATCAGTTTTTGATGGCGGCGTTGCACCGAGCAATCGCGTTCGCCGAGGTGGATGACCTTACCGTGGGAATCGGCCAAAATCTGGAATTCGATGTGCCGGGGCTTCTCGATGTACTTCTCGATGTAAACTTGGCCGTTGCCGAAGGCTTTTTCGGCTTCGTTGCGGGCGACGTGGTATTCTTTGGCGAAGGAGACGTCGTTGTGCGCGATGCGCATGCCGCGGCCACCGCCGCCGGCGACAGCTTTGATGATCACCGGATAACCGATTTTGCGGGCGACTTTAACCGCTTCGGATTCAGAATCCACCGGGCCATCCGAGCCAGGTACGATCGGTACGCCCGCTTTTCGGACGGTGTCTTTGGCGATCGCCTTATCACCCATCATTTTGATGGATTTAGATTTGGGGCCGATAAACTTGATGTTACACGATTCGCATTGCTCGGCGAATTTGGCGTTTTCGGAGAGAAAGCCGTAACCGGGGTGAATGGCGTCGACGTCAGCGATTTCGGCGGCGCTGATGATGCGATCGGCGCGAAGATAGCTATCGGAGCTCTTAGGGCCGCCGATGCAGATCGCCTCATCGGCCAATTGCACGTGCAGGGATTGCACGTCGGCCTCGGAATAGACGGCGAGGGTTTTTATGCCCAATTCTCTGCAAGCACGTACGATGCGCAGAGCAATTTCACCGCGATTGGCGATCAATATTTTTTGAATCATGGGAGGCTTGGCGACAATTTTCCATCCCCGCCAGAATCGACCTCACGGAAACGCGCGATCGATAAAGCTGAATCAGGACGGAGGCAAACAGAGCGGACGAGTGGTTTTAAACGGAAGCTCAAGCCTTCTTGAGGCGGAAAAGCTTTTGGCCGTATTCGACGGGCTGGCCGTTCTCGACCAGCACTTCCGTCACGGTTCCCTTCACCTCAGCCTGAATTTCATTCATGATTTTCATGGCTTCGATGATGCAGACCGCTGAGGTTTCGGTCATCTTGGTGCCGATTTCCGCGAAGGGTTTACTTTCGGGCGAGGGCGAGCGGTAAAACGTGCCGACCATCGGCGACTTGATGTAGATGACATCAGGATCGTCTTTTTCCACGTCCTTAGGTGCGTTTAAAGTCTGGGCGGCGGCGTTTTGGCCGGAGCCTTGCGCGTCCGCCGCGGGAGCGGTTACTTGATAAACGGGATGCGACTCGCCGCCATGAGCGGGTGAGCCAGAAAAGGATAAGCCACGACGGATTTTGAGCTTAAAACCCTCTTCTTCGACGGCAAATTCGGTCAATTCGGACCGTTTCATCAAGTCGATGATTTGTTTAATTTGTTTGAGATCCAAGGTAGGAGTGGGCTGAGGGTTGAGCTAATGACGACGAAAGTGTGTTAGTTGTCGAAAGCTGAGGTTCGTTCAAATTGATAATGGCTATTTAAGCAAACCTTCAATACGATAATTTATGGCGTTACATAGAAAAACCCTGATTTCACCCCCGTTCAAGGCTTAATTAGCCAAAATAAATCAAAAATACGGGGCTTTTTAATCGCTTCACAACGTCGGCTTTAACCCAGAATGGGGATCTCGTTGCTTTCGCCTAGACTAAAAAAGGGGCTATTTTTTAATTTCATACCCCCAAAACATAAAAAACAGGGCTTTTTATTCAAAAAATGCCCTAATTGTAAAAGATCGCGCAGGTTTAGACCCCGCCGGCGGTGCGTTTCAGAGCGTCACGGTGCGGCCTTCGCGAAACGATAGGTCGGCGGCCAAGACGATGCGGAGGCTATCAATCGCGCTCTGCCAATGATCGGAAAGATCGCGGTTTTCGCGGATTGAGCGGAGAAACACTTCCTGTTCGCGGCGGCAGAGTTCGTCGTGGTTGGGCTCGTCGTTCACATCGATTGTCTCGTCGCGCCGGGTAAACGCTCCATCCGCACCCAGGCTGGCGTGATGCAGGAACAAAGACTCGGTTTTACTGTGCGAATCGACATCCGCGGATTTACCCGCGCCTGCAGCCGATTTGGCCACGATGCTCACACAGCCTTTGGGCCCGATCACATCTTTCACAAAAAAAGCCGTCTCGCTCATCATGGGCCCCCAACCGGCTTCGTACCAGCCGATCGATCCATCCGCGAAAACGACCTGAAGATGCCCGTAATTAATCTGGCCGGGCACGATTTCATCCGAAAGGCGCGCGCCGATGCCATTGACGCGGACCGGGCGTGAGCCGGTCATGCGGCACATCACATCGACGTAATGCACGCCGCAATCCACGATCGGCGAGGTCGTGCGCAACAAATTCTTGTGCGTGACCCAATTGGCGCCCGAACTTTGCTGATTCAGATTCATCCGCATCACCAAGGGTTTACCCAACGTCTGCGCCAACTCAGTAAACTTCTGCCACGAGGGGTGAACGTGCAGGATGTAGCCGACGATCAACTTTTTTCCCAGTTTGCGCGCCACGGCGATCACGCGCTCACAATCCACCAGCGTGTCCGCCACCGGTTTTTCCAAAAACACATGCGCGCCCGCCTCCATCGCGGCGATGGCGTAATCGGCGTGCGTCTCCGAATACGTGCTGATGCACACCGCGTCGGGCCGCGTCTTGGCCAACGCATCGCCATAATCCGCAAACTCCGCGTAACGCCCGCCCAACTCCGCGCCCAACTTCAGCCGCGAAGCCTCGCCGCGGCTCACAAGCCCGACGATCTCGAAGTCCGCTGACATCTCATGATAAGCGCGGGCATGTGAAGTGCCCATGTGCCCACAACCCACCACCAACACACGTAGTTTATTGGCCATAAAAACAGGAAGAAATGTAGAATCGCTCGTTTAAATCAGTGACCAGCCGGAGCCCCCACTGCGGCCACACCCGGACCCGTCGACGGCGGCCGGAAAAATAAAGCGAGCGCCACCGCCGCAAGCGAAGCCGTCGCCAGCGGAACCATGAAGAGCCCCTTGAAATCGACGAGCGCTCCATTCGTGTAGACCTTTTGGATCAGCCAAGGGCAGATCGAATTGGCGAGCAACGCCCCCACCCCGAGGATTTGCAGATTAAACAACCCCTGCGCGCTCGAACGGATATCCTTCGGGCAATACGCATCGACGAAAATATAAACCGTCGCGAAGAAGAACGCGTAACAAACCCCGTGCAACACTTGCACCACGATGATCATCGCCGCGCTCTCCGGGAAAAACGCATACACCGCAAACCGCGCCGCGTGGCCTAAGATGCCCACAATCATCGTCGTACGCCAACCAAAGCGCCGCAACGTCGCCCCGAGCACAAACATCGTCAGGATTTCGGCGATCTGCCCGAGACTCATCACCGGCGTGATCCAATTCGACGCGATGCCCACGCCACCGGCCTCCTTCGCCGTGCCGAGAAACACCCCCGTCCAATTAAAATAACAATTATGGACAAACGAATCCACCAGCGTGACCAACCATAACACCAGCAAGAACGGGTGCTTCAAAAGCTTAAGCGACTCCAACCACGCCGATTTCTCGACAGCACCGACCGACGTCGCCGGTTTCGGCGCCGTGCGCGGCAACACCAGACTGAACGCCGCCAACGCCAACGATGCCAGACCCGCCACGATAAACGTCCACTTCGTGGCCACCTTGGCCGCGTCGCCGGTGAGCGGATTGGCCAGCGCCTTGCCAAACCAATCCACCAAACCCGCCGGATGCGCCGCATCCACCGCGGCCCAATTCACAAAAATAAACGTAAACGGCCACGCAGCCAAAATCCAACCGATGGTCCCGCCCATGCGCACGATCCCGAATTCTTTCTCGGGATTCTTCATGTTAGCGAACGCGATCGAGTTGGTTATCGAGATGGTCGGCACGTAAAGCAGACAATGCACGAGCATCAGCAGGAAAAATGGCCAAAAATCCTTCGTGAACCCACAACCCAAAATCGCGAGCCCGCCGATTAGATGGGAAAACGCTAAAAATTTCTCCGGCGCGAATTTTTGATCCGCCCACTGATTGCTGAAAAACATCCCCACGATCGAGGCCACCGGGAACGCATTCAAAATCAACGATTGCTGCCCCGGCGTAAAACCCAGACTCGGCAAATAACCGAAAATCAACGGTAGCCACGCCCCCCAAATAAAAAACTCGAGCACCATCATGAAAAACAAACGGCCTTTCGGCGAGGACGTGGAGGATGACATATTAAGTAAGATGAGACGTGGTAAGCAATGAACGATCAGGGAATCCGACCGTAGGGTAGCCCTAGCATTACTCCCGAATGTTTCACGCCAAGCCGGAAAAACTCCCGAGCTGAAGAATCCCTTTTCCTTTAGCGGGATTCTTGTTTCAAATCTCCGCACCCCCACCTCCCATGATGCAACGCTTTGCTTTGGTCCTCGTTCTCGCGCTGGTCTTAACCCGCAGTTTCGCGGCCGCCCCCGCCGGCTTCACCGCCTTGTTCAACGGCCAAGACCTCGCCGGCTGGCGCGGTGGCGACACCTACGATCACCGCAAACTCCTCAGCCTCCCGCCCACCGAGCGCGACGCCCAAATCGCCCAATGGACCGCCAGCCTCACCGCCCTCAAAAACGGCCGCCCGCACTGGTCCGTCGACGCCGGCGAACTGCTCAACGATGGCCTCGGCGGCTACGCCACCACCGAGCGTGACTACGGTAATTTTGAACTTCTCGTCGATTGGAAAATCACCGCCGGCACCGACTCCGGAATCTACCTGCGCGGCGTTCCCCAAATCCAAATCTGGGACCCCGCCCAACCCGATCCTAACGGCTACGGCTCCGCCCGCGGCTCCGGCGGCCTCTGGAACAACGATAAAAAATCTCCCGGCCGCGACCCGCTCGTGCGCGCCGATCGTCCCGTCGGCCAATGGAATCATTTCCGCGTCCTGATGGTAGGCGCCCGCGTCACCGTCTGGCTCAACGACCAACTCGTCGTCGACCACGCGCTCCTCGAAAACTACTACGATAAAAAACTCCCGCGCGACCAGCAGCGCCCCATTCCCGCCCGCGGCCCCATCGAACTCCAAACCCACGGCGGCGAAACCCGCTGGCGCAACATCTACATCCGCGAGATCGGCAGCGAAGAAGCCTGCCGCCTACTCGCAAGCCACGGCGCTGCGGGTTACCGCCCGATTTTCGACGGCAAAAACCTCGACGGTTGGGCCGGCCCGCTCGAAGCCGTTGCGATCAAAGACCGCGCGCTCGTCTGGCAAAAAAACAAAGGCGGCACCATTTATTGGAATTCCCCGCTCACCGATTTTCAGGCGCGGCTCCAATTTAAACTCCCACCCGGCGGCAACAACGGCCTCGCCATCCGCTATCCCGGCACCGGCGACACGGCCTACGTCGGCATGTGCGAACTCCAGGTGCTCGACGACAACTACGAAAAGGTTAAAGGCCCGATCGACCCCCGCCAAGCTCACGGCTCCGCCTACGGCATGGTCGCCGCCGCCCGCGGTTATCAGCACCCTATTGGCGAATGGAATTTCCAAGAAATAACCATCCAAGGCTCCCGCGCCCAAGTGGAACTCAACGGCATCGTCATTCTCGACGCCGACCTCGCCACCGTCGACCCGAAGACCGTACACGGTCAAAAAGCCCATCCCGGCAAAGATCGCCCGAGCGGCTTCTTCGGCTTCGCCGGCCACAACGACCCCGTCGAATTTCGCGACGTTTTCCTAAAAAATCTTTAATATCAAATCATCGCCTTTTCCCGAGTTTAAAACCCAACCCCCACCCACTATGATCTCACGCCGCGACTTCCTCAAAGACTCCTCCGCTGCCACCGTTGGCGGCCTCATCGCCACCTCCGCTCTCGGCCACGCCGCAGAAAACTCCGCCCCCAATAACCGCATCCTCAAAGTCGGCCTCATCGGCTGCGGCGGCCGCGGCACTGGCGCCGCCTCTCAAGCCTTGAAGGCCGATCCCAACGTCCGCCTCACCGCCATGGCCGACGTCTTCGCCGACCGCCTCCAGTCCAGCCTCGCCACGCTCAAGAAATTCGCCGCCGCCAAAATCGACGTCACCGAAGCCACGTCGTTCGTCGGCCTCGATGCCTTCCAAAAGGTCATCGATAGCGGCGTCGACGTCGTATTGCTCACTTCGACTCCCGCCTTCCGGCCCCAACACCTGAAAGCCGCCATCGCCGCCGGCAAACATGTGTTCTGCGAAAAACCCGTCGCCGTCGACGGTGCCGGCGTCCGCTCTGTGCTCGAATCCGCCGCCGAGGCGAAACGTAAAAACCTCTCCGTGATGTCCGGCTTCTGCTGGCGCTACGACCTGCGCATGCGCGAAACCGTCGCCAAAGTTCACGCCGGCGCTATCGGTGACATCCGCGCCATCATCGCCACCTACCACACGGGCTCACTCACCACCAAGTTCCCCGGCACCCGCAACCCTGGCCAGACCGACCTCGAGTGGCAGCTGCGCAATTGGTATAACTTTACGTGGCTCTCCGGCGACCACCTCGTCGAGCAAGCGATCCACAACGTCGACAAGATCGCCTGGCTCATGAAACAAGAAATGCCCACGCAGGTCGTCGGCGTCGGCGGCCGCTCGGTCCCCGCTTACGGCAACACCTTCGACAATTTCAGCGTCGCCTACGAATACGCCAGCGGCGTCCGCGCCACCCTCTCCTGCCGCCAACACGACGGCGCCTACAACGAGGTCACCGATTACGTCACCGGCACGAAGGGCATCTTCTCCAACGGCCGCCTCGCCACCCAAGGCATCTCCGGCGAAACCAACTGGAAATACACCGGCCCGCAACGCGACATGTATCAGGTTGAGCATGACGAACTGTTCGCCGCGATCCGCGCCGATAAACCCGTCAACGACGGCGTGAACATGGCGCACAGCACGCTCATGGCCATCATGGGCCGCATGGCCGCCTACACGGGCCAAGTCGTCACCTGGAACCAAGCGCTCAACTCCAAGGAAGCGCTCGTGCCCGCCACGCTCGACTGGAAGGCCCCGCTCGCAGTCACGCCCCGCGCCATCCCCGGCCAGACCAAACTCATTTAACCCCACGCCATGAATCGCCGCGATTTTCTCCGCGCCACCGCCGCCGTCGCGTCCGTCGCCCCGTTTGCCCGCGCTCAATCCGCCAGTCCCACGCCCGCCGTCAAAACCCCCGTCGCGCTTAAAAAACGCGGCATGAAGAAGGGTTTTATGCTCGGGACGCTCGGCGGCCCGACCGCGCAAAAATTAACGTTGCTAGAAAAGTTTCAACTCCTGCGCGCCGCAGATTTTGACGGCGTCGAAGTCGGTAGCGGCATGAATCAAGCCGAGGTCCTCGCCGCGCGCGATCAGACCGGGCTCGCCATCCCGAGCGTCGTCATTTCCACGCACTGGTTGAAGCCGCTCTCCGATCCCAATCCCGCCGCGCGCGAGGTCGGTCTCGAGGGCCTCAAGCAAGGCCTCCGCGACGCCAAAGCTTACGGCGCCAGTTCCGTTTTGCTCGTGCCCGCCGTCGTCAAAAAAGACGTACCCTACGCCGATGCCTACGCGCGCTCGGTCGCAGAAATCACCAAGGCGCTTCCGCTCGCCGAATCCCTCGGCGTGGTCATCGCGATTGAAAACGTGTGGAACCAATTTCTCCTCAGCCCGCTCGAAGCCGCCGCCTACGTGGACGCGTTCAAGAGCCCGTGGGTGCGTTGGCACTTCGACGCCGGCAACATCGTCAACACCGGCTGGCCCGAGCACTGGATCCACACGCTCGGCGCACGCATCGTCAAAGTGCACATCAAAGAATTCAGCCGTAAAGTCCGCGACGAAAAAGGCCCGTACGCCGGCTTCCGCGTCGATCTTTTCGAAGGCGATTGCGACTGGCCCAAGGTGCTAGCCGCCTTCGACGACATCGGCTACTCGGGCTGGTTGATCGCCGAGCAATATCGTCCGCCGAGCTTCACCGACGACGCGGCGTGGCTCGTGCATCTCGCGCAGAAGATGGACGCCGTGATCGGCAGCTGAGGCCCGCCACATGAGTTGGCAACACGCAGCCGCTGGGCTGCTAGGGTTCATCGTCGCTGCGTCGCCCAACTTCGCCGCACCCGAGCGGCTCGAGTACATCGAGCCGCACATGGGCACGCTGTTTCGGATCGTGCTTTATCCGCCCGATCCCGCCGTCGCCAAAGCCGCCGCGCGCGCTGCGTTTGACCGCATCGCCGCACTCAATCGCATCATGTCGGACTACGATCCGACCAGCGAACTCATGCGCCTGTGCGCGCAACCGCCCGCCACGCCCGTGCCGGTGAGCGCGGAGTTGTTCGACATCTTACAACGCAGCCAAGCGATCGCAGAAAAAACGCACGGCGCGTTCGACGTCACGCTCGGGCCGGTGATTCGCCTGTGGCGCGAAACCCGCCGCACGCACGCGCTACCGACCGACGCCGCCCGCACCGCCGCTCAACAAGCCTCCGGCTTCCAACACCTGCGGCTCGATCCTGTCGCGCGCACCGTGACGCTGTTGCGTCCGCACATGGCCTTGGATCTCGGCGGCATCGCCAAAGGTTACGCCGCGGAAGCCGCCCTCGCCGTGCTCGCGCAACGCGGCATCCCGAGCGCGATGGTCGCCGCCAGTGGCGATCTTGCCCTCGGTGATGCGCCGCCGGGGAAACCGGGCTGGCAAATCGAGTTGAACCCTTTTGGTTCAACCTCCGGCAAACCGCTCACGCTGATCGTCGCGCACGCGGGCGTTTCCACCTCGGGCGATACGGAACAATTCGTCACGCTCGGGGGCGTGCGTTATTCCCATATCGTCGATCCGGCCACGGGACTCGGGCTGACTCGACCGACCGCGGTCACCGTCGTGACCCAGCACGCGACGCTCGCCGACGCACTTGCCACGGCATGCAGCGTTCTTGCCCCGGCGGCCGCGCAACAGCTCGCGGATCATTCCGCGGAATCCGTTCGCGTCATCGTGCATCAACGCAACGCTGACGGCTCGACCCAGAGCACCGCTTTCGGCCACGCTACGGCGGGCCTTATTTCCACGCCATGATCACCTCTTCGTTTTTCAAAAACACTCTCGCCGGCCTCGCGCTCGGCCTAACCGTCGCGTCGCTCCACGCCTTGCCCGAGATCGACGCCAAGGAACTCGCGCTCGTGAGCCAGATCCGCGAAAAAATTCTCGCCGCGAAAAAAGATTCGTCCGCGCCGCTCGCCGCTTACACGGAAAAAATCCCCGGCACCGACGTGTCGTTTGCCCTTCAACCCATCCCCGCCGGCACGTTCACCGTTGGCAGTCCCGCCAGTGAAAAAAATCGCAACGCCGACGAGGGCCCGCAGGCCAAAGTGGCCATCGGCGCCTTTTGGATGGGCCAAAAAGAAGTCACGTGGAACGAGTACGAGATTTTCATGTTCGCAACCGATGCCGCAGGCAACGCCGGCAAAGGTGAAGCCGACGCCGTTTCGCACCCGACCAAGCCCTACGTCGAGATGAGCTTTGGCATGGGCCGCGAGGGTTTCCCCGCGATCAGCATGACGCACCACGCCGCCTCAAAATATTGCCAATGGCTGAGCGCCAAGACCGGACATTTTTACCGCCTCCCCACTGAGCTCGAATGGGAATACGCCGCGCGCGCCGGTACGACGACCGCTTATTCATTCGGCGACGATCCCGCGCCCCTCGCCAACTACGCCGTGTTCAACGCCGACAAATACGCGCTCGTCGGCACCAAGAAACCCAATCCATGGGGCCTCTACGACATGCACGGCAACGTATCCGAGTGGACCCTCGATCAATACGAGGCCGACATCTACTCGCGCCTCCAAGGCAATCCCACCGCCGCCTCGTGGGTGAAATCCACGCAGCCCTACCCGCACGCCGTGCGCGGCGGCAACTGGACCGACACGCCCGAACTCCTCCGCAGCGCCGCCCGCCGCGGCTCCGCGCCTGAGTGGAAAATTCTCGATCCCCAACTACCGAAAAGCATCTGGTATCACACCAGCGTGCCGTGGATCGGTTTCCGCGTCGTCCGCCAGATCGACGTTCCTTCCGCCGAAGAGATATATCGGATTTGGAACAACGGTGTCGAACTCGACAACTGATCCGACGGTAGCGCGCGTGATACACGCCGCGCCTTAACGCGCCTCGCTCAAGTGCGCGATTACCGCCGGCAACAACGCGTGTTCGGCTGCGTGGACTTTCGCCGCGAGCGTTTCCAACGTCTCGCCCGGCGCCACGCGCACCGTGGCTTGATCGAGAATCGGACCGCCATCGACTTCCGCCGTCACGCCGTGGACGGTGCAACCCGTCACCTTCACGCCGCGCCGGAAAGCCTGGCCGATGCCGTCGAGCCCCGGAAAACTCGGCAACAAACTCGGGTGCAGATTAATAATCTTCCCCGCAAACGACGCGAGGAAGCCCGGCTTGATCACGCGCATGAAGCCCGCGAGCACGACGAGATCGGGCTGCGCCGTGCGCACGGCGGCGATGAAGCGCGCTTCGCCTTCGCCTTCGAGCTTCGTCTTAAACGGCGCGGGGTCGAGGTAGCTCGCCGGTACGCCGAAACGCGGGCCGAGCGCGAGGATGCCCGCATCGGGTTTATCGGAAAACAACGCGACGACGCGGGCGCGCCCGAGTTGACCGGCTTGCTGAGCTTGGAGAATCGCCTCGGCGTTGGAGCCGCGACCCGAGCCGAGGATGACGACGCGCATAACGATCAAATTTCCCCCGCGGCTTTGATGCGCGCGATCAAGGCCGTCGTGCTAAAGCCGGGCAAAAACGGCATGAACTCGATGCGCGCGCCCACGCTTTCCAGCGCGGCGCGTTCGCCGGGATCGAGTTTCTCGAGCGTGTAATCGCCAGCCTTGCAATAAACGTCCGGCGCGAGCGCGCGGATTTCCGCATCGAGGCGCGGCGTGTTAAAAATAATCACGGCATCGACGCAGGCCAGCGCGCCGAGCGCATAGGCGCGTTGGGTTTCGTTTTGCACGGGCCGCAACGGGCCTTTAAGCGCGCGCACGCTGGAGTCGGCGTTGAGCGCGATGCAGAGCGCGTCGCCTTGGGCGCGCGCTTGTTGCAGGTAATAAAGATGGCCCGTGTGCAACAGGTCGAAGACGCCGTTGGTGAAGACGATTTTTTTGCCGGCGGCGCGCAGCTCGGCGCGCCGCGCCACGGCGGCGGCGAGCGTCAGAAGTTTGGGATTGGGCGGCGCGAGATTCGTCACAGCTCAGACGAATAAACGCGCAACCGCGCCGAAGGAAGACTTTATCGCCCGGAGTTGAATCCGGGCGCGTAGCGCGGGCTCAGAAGAACTTTTTCGCTTTTTCGAAAAAGCTCTTCGAAGTGGGTTCGGCGGCGTCGCCGCTGACGCGGGCAAACTCCTCGAGCAACTTACGTTGATCGGAGCTGAGCGAGGTCGGCACTTCGACTTGCACGCGGACTAGTTGGTCGCCTTGGCGGCCGCCGCGGAGCGAGGGCATGCCTTTTTCGCGGAGGCGGAACGTGGTGCCGCTGGCGGTGCCGGCGGGGATTTTGAGTGAGCCTTTGCCGAAGAGCGTGGGCACTTCGATGCTGCCGCCGAGCGTGGCGAGGGTGAACTTGATGGGAATCTCGCAGAAGAGCGCGTCGCCTTGGCGTTCGAAGAGTTCGTGTTCCTTAACGGAGAGCACGATGTAGAGATCGCCGGCCGAGCCGCCCGCGGTGCCGGCTTCGCCGTTGCCGGTGGAGCGGAGACGCGAGCCGGTCTCGACGCCGGCAGGGATGCGGACGTTGATCTTGGTCGTCTGCGGAGTGCGGCCTTCGCCCCGGCACGCGGTGCAGGGTTTTTCGATTTTCTGGCCGGTGCCGCTACACGTCGGGCAGGCTTGGGTAAACGTGATGATGCCGCCGGAGCGGCGGATTTGGCCCGCGCCGCGACAGGTGGGGCACGTGACGCGTTTCGAGCCGGGCTCGGCGCCCGTGCCGGTGCAGCGTTCGCACGTCATGGCTTTGCGGAAGGAGATTTCTTTCTCCACGCCGCGGGCCGCTTCTTCGAGGGTGATTTCGAGATCGTAGCGCAGATCGGAGCCATCGCGATCGGCCCCACCACCACCACCGCCGAACATTTCGTCAAAAATTCCGCCACCGCCGGCGCCACCGCCGCGGCCACCTTGTTGGCCAAAGACTTCGCGGAAGATATCGAACGGATCGTGGAAACCACCGCCGCCGGGTTGACCGCGGCCGCCGCCACCACCGCCGCCGGGGCCTTGGAAGGCGGCGTGGCCGTAGCGATCGTAAGCGGCGCGTTTTTCCGGATCTTTCAATACTTCATAGGCTTCGGAAACTTTTTTAAAGGTTTCCTCGGCCTCCTTGTTGCCCGGATTTTTATCGGGGTGAAATTGCACGGCCTTTTTGCGGTAGGCCTTCTTGAGTTCTTCTTCGGTCGCGCCTTTTTGCGCGCCGAGCAGTTCGTAGTAATCTTCCTTCGCCATAGGGATCGTGGGGGCCAGTCGCGCGCGTGGCGCAAGCGGCTGATGAGTTAGATGACGGTTTCTTTGACGGCGGTGGTGGGGCCGCTGGAAACGATGACGGAGGCGGGCCGGAGCAAGCGACCGTTGAGCGAATAACCGGTGCGGATGACGTTGAGGACGTGTTCCGCTTGCACGTCGGGGCTCGGCGCGTGCGAGAGGGCTTCGTGTTGATGCGGGTCGAAGGGCTGGCCGGCGGGGTGGATTTCCTTCAGGCCGTGGTTGCCGAGGGCGCTTTTGCATTGCGTGAGCACCATGTCGACGCCGCCGGTGAGGGTTTTGAGGTCGGCGTTGGGCTGCTTCGCGGCGGTGAGACCGAGGGCGAGGTTGTCCATCACGGGCAGGAGATCTTCGAGTACGCGCGAGGCGGAATACAGGCGGAGTTCTTCTTTTTCGCGCAGGGTACGCTTGCGGAGATTTTCGAGGTCCGCGGCGGTGCGCATGAAGCGGTCGTAGTTATCGGCCGCTTCTTTCTTGGCGGTGGCCAACTGGGCCGCGAGGTCGGCAGAGGCGGCGGACTCTGGGGCGGCGGGAGCCGGAGCGGCTGGCTCAGGGTTGGGTGTAGCAGCGGATTCGTCGGTCGGTTTCATAACAAAAGATAAACAGCTAACTACGGCTTCCGCGTTTCTTCAAGCTTGTCGCGCAAACCGCGGAAAATTTCGCGGGTCCTGCGCTCGGCGGTGTTGAGCCAGTTCTCGCCCGTTTTGGACGGGGCGGGAGGCGGGCCGGAGATTTCCTGCGGGAAATAATCCGCCAACGCGGCGCTGGCGTTTTTCTCATCGAGCCCACGCCGCACGGCGGGCGAGAAAAGGTGTTTGAGGCTGGTGACATCGGTGTAGCTCTGGTCCAAGCCGAGTCGATACGTGTGAAGCCGAGGCGGCGGCGCGGTGTGATCGACCAGCGCCAGAGTATCGCAGCGCAGGCGCAAGCGCCGGATAAGGAACGGCGCCGAGGCCGTGGCAGGCGTGGCCGGTCCGACTAGCGCGGCGCGGAAAGCCGCGATGTTAGTGTCGCCAGTGCGACGCGAGACGAGCGTGAGCTGGCGCAGATCGAGGTCGAGCGAGTCGAACACGATGCGCTGCTCCCCAAACGCCCAGACATCGAGTTCGGCTTCGGCGCTTCGCACTTGCAGAAAATCGGGCACCGGGAACGCCGTTGGATTTAACACCATGAGTCCGCGGACCGTGACGCGGCCGGTGAACGGATTGGCCGAGACGCTCGCAACGTCGGCCTGGAAGCCCGTGCGTTCCTGCAGCGCTCGGGTAAATAGCAGCGGCAACAACGTCATCCATGCGAGCGCAAGCACAGCCCCGACGATCACCATCAACATGATCAAACGCAGGAGGCAGCCGCCGCGCGTGGAGGCGCGAGCGAGCGCACGCGAAGCAACGTTCGGCAGGATCATCCCGCGAAATTTTCCGTCACGAGCACGATCGAGGTCGTCTCGGCGGTGAAGGCGAACGCGGCGCCATAAGGCACGAGCGCGTTGGCGCCGGGCTCGAGATTTTTTCCACCGACGCTGACCCGCCCGCTGACGACACTGAGCAAGCGGGGTTGTTCGCCGCCCGAAAGGTGGAGGCGCTCGCCGACGCCCAGCACGGTGCGCTTGATACTGAATTCGGGGCAATCGGCGATCACGCCCGAGGTCGGCGCGGCGCGCACGGGCTTCGGCTCAAAATCTTGCCAATCAATGGAGCGGAGGGATTGCGCGACGTGCATTTGGCGAGGTTTGCCGTCGAGTCCGAGGCGTCCCCAGTCGTAGACGCGGTACGTGGTGTCAGAATTTTGCTGGATCTCGAGGATGAGATTGCCTGCATCGATCGCGTGGATTTGTCCGCTGTGCACTAAAATAGAATCGCCCGCGGCCACGGGAAAATGGTGCACGCAGGTTTCGACGGTTTGCGTCGTGATCGCGGCTTCGAACTGCTCGCGGGTCACGCCGTTTTTGAGCCCGACGATCAACTCGGCGCCGAGGCTAGAGGCGGCGATGTACCAGTTTTCCGTCTTAGGCTCGCCCTTGAGTTCGCCGGCGACGGCGGCGGGCGGATGGACTTGTAGACTCAGACGTTCGCGGCAATCGAGCCACTTCACTAAAATCGGAAACGTTTTTTCCTTGGGCCATTTCGGCCCCATGACCGCCGCGCCGTGCTGCAAAATCACCTCGCGCAGCGTGAGCCCGGCCCATGTGCCGTCGACGACGACTGATTGCGCCTCCGGGCGATCGACAATTTCCCAGCTCTCGCCGATCGGTCGCTCCGGCGGCAACGTCCGACCGAGCGTAGTTTCGAGGCTACGCCCGCCCCAGACGCGTTCTTGGTAAAGCGGGCGAAAAAGAAGGACTTCGGGCATGTGGATAAAAACGTGATTTTTGGGAAAATGCCCCGGGGGGATTTACATTTGACCGTCCTGAAGCTTAGCGTGCAATCCGCAGACTCAGAGTCCGCTCACACAAATGCCCAAGCCCGAGACTTCAAACTCAAACGACGGACCCTCAGCCAAAGCCCCGCGCTATCAGCCCAATTGGCCGATCGCCTTGAGCTGCCTTTTGGTCGGAGTGTTTATCGCCGTCGCCCTCGTGGCCTACGATCCGCATCAAAGCGCGAGCATGAGCACCGCACCGCGACCCCAAAACCCAATGGGCTGGATCGGCGCGGAAACCATTCATGTATTGTTGTTTGGGCTCGGTGCCGGCACATGGCTGATACCGGTGTTTTTCGGCTGGATCGTCTATCTCGCGATCAAGGCCGGCCGCCACCTCACCGGTATGCGCATTGTCACCATGGTCATCGCCATAGCGGCTTTCTGCGGCCTATGGGCTATGGTCGATTTCTTCAAAGTTAGTGACTACTTTCCCCGTGGCCCAGGCGGATCAATTGGTGAAACCCTTTACAAAAAACTCCTCGCCGACGCCGCCGGCCCCATCGGCTCCGCCCTGCTGCTCGGCGTGATTTATACCGCCGCGATGTTGTATATTTTCACGCGCGACATCGGGACCGAGATCGACCGGATTTACGCGGCTTTCACCACCTGGCGCGAAGCACGCGCCAAACAAAAAGCCGCCCTCGCCGCCGAACTCGCCAAAGAACGCGAAACCCGCGCCAAGCAAAAAGCCGCCGCCAGCGTTGCCGTCTCCGCCGCCTCGCCCGTCGCCGCCAACACCCCCACCACGCCCGTCGGTCCGAGCGGGGGCAAAAAGACCTTCGCCGCCAAATCCGCCGAAGACCCCCTCGCCAAACCCGCCGCCCGTACCGCCGCCAACGAGCCTGCCGAACCCGTAGCCGCCCCCAAACCCGCGCCCACACCGGCTACCGCCCTCCCGAAAGCCGCCGCCAAACCCACGCCGCCCGCAGCTGCCACCGGCACCGCGACCAACCTCAAAGACCTCACCGTCGCCACCACCGGCAAATTCGAGCTCAACATCGTCAAACCCGAGGAGCCCAAGAAAGCCGCCAAAATCACGCTCCCCCAAAGCGACGACAAAACCTACGAATTCCCCCCGCTTTCCCTGCTTAAAGAGCAGGCCAAACCAGCCTCCAGCAACAGCGAGGAAGAACACCGCGCCAACGCCGAAAACCTCCTCCGTATTCTCAGCGAATTCGGCGTCGATGTCACCTTGGGCGAGATTCACGTCGGCCCGGTCATCACGCGCTACGAGGTCGTCCCCGCCGCCGGCGTCCGCGTCGAGAAAATTGCCGGTCTCGATAAAAACATCGCGCTCGGCATGCGCGCCCAATCCGTCCGCATCCTCGCCCCTATCCCCGGCAAAGCCGCCGTCGGCGTCGAAGTCCCCAACCAACACCCCACGCCCGTCGGCATGCGCGAACTCCTCGAGAGCGAAGACTGGGCCGGCGCCAAAGCCGAGATCCCCATCGCCCTCGGCAAAGACGTTTCCGGCGCCCCGCTCATATCCGACTTGGCCAAAATGCCCCACTTGCTCATCGCCGGCGCAACCGGCTCGGGCAAATCCGTCTGTATTAATTCCATCGTCGCCTCGATCCTCTACTCGAAGAGCCCCAAAGACCTCCGGCTCATCATGGTCGACCCCAAGGTCGTCGAACTCAAAATCTTTAACAGCCTCCCCCACATGCTCATCCCGGTGGTGACGGAGCCGAAAAAAGTCCCCGCCGCCCTCAAGTGGCTTCTCGGGGAAATGGAGCAACGCTACCAACTCTTCGCCAAGGTCAACGTCCGCAACATCGTCGGCTTCAACACCCGCAAAAAAGCCGGCAAGCTCGACCTCCCTCCCCCGCCCGACCCGCAGGCCACGCTCACCGGTGTTGACCCGCTCCTCGACGACGGCCTCGAGGTGCCCGACCGCCTCCCGTACATCGTCGCCATCATCGACGAGCTCGCCGACCTCATGATGGTCGCCCCCGCCGAGATCGAAACGAGCATCGCCCGCCTCGCCCAGCTCGCCCGCGCCGCCGGCATCCACCTCATCATAGCAACCCAACGCCCTTCCGTGAACGTCATCACCGGCGTCATCAAGGCCAACCTTCCCTCCCGCATCGCCTTCCAAGTCGCCTCCCAAGTCGACTCCCGCACCATTCTCGACACCAAGGGCGCCGACACCCTCATCGGCCGCGGCGACATGCTCTTCTCGCCCCCCGGCAGCTCCCGCCTCGTCCGCTCCCAAGGCGCCTTCGTCTCCGATGAAGAGGTCATGGCAATGGTCGAATTCCTAAAGAAAAACGGCCCGCCCCAATACGCCCAATCCGTCCAAGCCCAGATCGACCGCGCCGCCCGCGAAGACGCCGAAGAAGACGGCGAAGGCGAGGGCGACAGCGACCTCGGCGACGACGAAGAACTCTACAACCAAGCCCTCGACGTCCTCAAATCCACCAAACGCGCCAGCACCTCCATGATCCAACGCCGGCTCCGCATCGGTTACAATCGCGCCGCTCGCATCATGGACCTCATGGAAGAAAAAGGCGTCGTCGGTCCCGAAAACGGCTCCAGCCCCCGCGAAATCCTCGTCGACCTCGACTCGCTCTAATCCCAGCCCAACCGCCTCTTCCCTTCCCCACGATTTTATATTTCGTGGTGACTTCCCCCGCCCCCAATCCTAACTACCCCCATCATGCAGACCATCGGTGAACGCCTCGAAGACGCCCGCAAACAGAAAGGCATCTCCATTCGCGAGTCCGCCGAAGCGACCAAGATTCGCGGCGAGTACCTCCAGAAATTCGAGAGCAACAATTTCGATATTAGCCTGAGCGAGATCTACGTCCGCGGCTTCCTGCGCACCTACGCCCAGTTTCTAAAAGTCCCCGCCGACCGCATCCTCAATGACTACGCCGCCCTGGGCCGCGGCGAGCCCCGCCCCCGCCAACCCAGCCGCGAAGTCTACGGCCGCATGGATGTCTCCGTCGCCTCCGCCGGCGAACGCGCCGATCGCACCGCGCCGCCCGCCGATAACCCCGCCGACCACAGCCGCGCCCAAGCTAAACCTTCGCGCACCCACACGAACCTACCCGCCGCCCCGCTAGTCGATCCCGCCCTCGTGCTCAAGATCGGGAAAATCTCCATCGGGATTCTCGTGCTCGTCCTCGTAATCTGGGCCGCCAAAGCCATTTTCTCCGGACTCACCAGCGGCCCCGCCGAACCGGCCAAGACCGCCACCGCCACCGCGCCCGCCATCGCCCAACCCGCCGCCGATCCCGTCGTCACTCTCATCGCGCTCGAAACCGTGCGCGTCAAAGTCGTCGTCGCCGCCGACGGTCGCGTGCTCCTGCCCGACACGACCCTTGCCCGCGGCCAGACGCAGATCGTCCCCAAACCCGCCGCGATCTTCATCACTGCTTCCGCGCTCGAAAATCTCGCCATCGAGGAAAACGGCCGCCGCACCCAACTCCGCGATCAAGGCTTCAAAGGCTACGACCGCGTGAAGCTCGGTAAGTAATCCGTCGCGCGGCGCCTCAGCGCAACGCGACCGGCGCGCCCAGAATTTCGCGAAGCACCATCGCCCGCCGCAGACTGCGTGGATCGCGCAAATCGTGGCGAAGTTCGTTACCCGCCAACGCGCTTTGCGCCACCGCCGCATCGGTCACCGCGACAGCCGCCGCCTTCCGCGCCACCAACGCGCGCTGCTCGACCAACTCGCGCATTTTCGTCGCCAACTGTTCCTGCCGCTCGAGCGAAGCAGCGTAGGTTTCAGGAGCGAGAGTCGCAGCCACCGGCGCGGGAGCAGGCTCCATCGGCCGCACAGATTCCGTGCGCCGCACGAGCGGTCGGCTCGGTCCGCCAAACGTATCCGTCGGCGCGAGTGGTCGCGCCAAGGGCGGCAACGGAAACTTTTTCTCCTCCACCAACGGCGGCTCCGCGCGCACCGGCTCCGGCAACGGCGCGCCACCGCGGCGCTCCGCGATTTTGCGGCGGATTTCTTCCCGCACTTTTTCCGCGCGAAACGGATCATCCGCGTCCGCCTCAGCGAGCGAGGCCGGTGGCGGATTTTTCTCCGCCTCACGCGCCGCCTCAGCCTCGCGGCGTTGGTTCAGCCAATACGCCAACGCGCCCGCGACGGCGAGAATGAGCTGCAGATGTTCGGAGATCCAATTCATCGGAGATAAATGCGCGGCGCGAGTTCACCTCGTGCCGCGCGTGCAGAATTATTTTTTACCGTCGGGTTGAGCGATGCTTTGGCGCATCGCGGAATCGGCCTGCACGTTTTCCATTTTGTAATAATCCATCACGCCGAGTCGGCCTTGGCGAAAGGCTTCGGCCATCGCGAGCGGCACCTGCGCCTGCGCTTCGACGACTTTCGCCTGCATCTCTTGCACGCGGGCCTTCATTTCCTGTTCCACCGCGACGGCCGCGGCGCGACGGATTTCCGCCTGCGCTTGCGCGATGCTCTTGTTCGCCTCCGCCTGCGCTTCCTGGAGTTTGGCGCCCACGTTTTCGCCGACGTCTACGTCCGCGATATCGATCGAGAGAATTTCAAACGCCGTGCCGACATCGAGGCCGCGCGCGAGCACGGTTTTCGAAATGCTATCGGGCGACTCGAGCACGTGTTTGTAGCTGTCCGAAGTGCCGATCGTAGAAACAATGCCTTCGCCGACGCGGGCGATGATCGTCTCTTCCTTAGCACCGCCGACGAAACGATCGAGGTGCGTGCGCACGGTGACGCGCGCTTTTACTTTCACCTGAATGCCGTCTTTCGCGACACCATCGATCGTCGTGCGACCGCTCTCGGGATTCGGGCAATCGATCACCTTCGGATCAACCGAAGTGCGCACCGCTTCGAGCACGGATTTACCGGAGCCCTTGGTCGCGAGATCGATTGCGCAGGCGCGGTCCCAACCGAGTTCGATGCCAGCTTTTTGCGCGGCGATGATCGCTTGAACCGTCGGCACGACGTTACCGCCCGCGAGGAAGTGCGCGGAAATTTTATCTGTCGAAACCTCGATGCCGGCCTTCACCGCCGTGATGCGCGCGTCGACCACAAGATCCACGGGGACGCCACCGAGCCGCATCCCGAGCAAGTTAGCGAAACCCACGGGCGCGCCATTGAGCTTAGCCTTAAGCCAGGTGTTAAAAAAAGAAAACACGACGAAAAGCATGATCAGCAACGGAACGCCAATCAGCGCGGCAAGGAATAGAGGAGGCATGGAGTTATTTAGGTTTTAGTTACGATGAGACGAAAATTATCCTGACTAGCGACGCGCAACATCGCGCCCTTCGCCACATGCCCCGCGGGGCAAAATGCTTCATACCGCCGACCTTCGACGCGCACATAACCAGTAGGCACGAGCGGCGTTTCCGCCTCGGCCATTTTGCCCACAATGTCCGCTGTCGCCAACGGGGGCTGACTGGTCGCATCCACCGTCGATTCCACGACCATGCCGCGCCCGAGCCGCGACTTCGGCAACCACACGAGTTCGAGGTAAAGCGTGACGCCCAAAAATCCCAGCGCGGCCACCGTCGCGATCGCGCCACCAAGCGCGCCCCACTGGAAAAATGCCACGCCACAACCCACCGCCATGGCCAGCCCGCCGATAATGCCGAGCACCGCGCCCGGCACGAACACTTCGCCCGCGAGTAGCATCACGCCGACGGCAAAAAGTAAAACGACCGCGCTCATACGTCGAACTTCTCCACCACGAGTCCGAAATCGGAACGCCCGCACACCACGACCGGCGCGCCGGCGTCGATGGCGCCAACCGCGACCGAAGCCTCGTAGCGCCGCCCCGCGATTTCCACCTGCCCGCCCGGCCGCAACGCCGTCGCCGCCACGCCGCGCTGGCCGATCAACGCCGCCACGCCGCCCGCCGCCTCCGGCGCACCGCCTGCGACCTGCGCCGATCCGCCCACGACGGAGCCGACCACGAGCCGGTCCCACACCCAGCCACTCGGTAAAAATTTCACCAACGCCAAACCTAGCCCGCCCGCGATCAACAACCCGAGCCCGAGATTTTGTATCGGCTCGTCAAATACATTGCCCGACCACGCCACGTTGATCGGGACGCCCGGCCACAGATCCGCCATCGCCCACACCAGCGAACCGAGCATCAAGCCTAAGCCAGCGACCGCGACGATCGCCACGCCGGGAAAGAAAAACAGTTCCACCGCGACCAACCCAAGCCCTAGGCTAAACACCAAGACCGGCTCATGTCCGGAAAATCCTGCGACGTAACTCCCCATAAATACGACGCCAAGACACACGATTCCCGCGACGCCGAAAATTCCGAAGCCCGGCGTCTTGAATTCGATGAACAGCGCCAGCAACCCAAGCCCCAGCAATATCGGCGAGAGCCGGTTTAACACCACGGCCAGCCGCTCCGACCACGTGATCTCGAGTCGTTTCACCGTAAATCCGCCGGCGCCAAATTTTTTCTCGAGCAACGCATCGACGCTCTTCGCCGTGCCTGCCGCGAGCAACACCTGCGCCGGCTCGCCGTACGTTTTGCCCGCCTCACTCGCGGTGAGCGACAGCAACTCGCCTTTCGCTTTCAGCACCGTGTCGCCGATTTTTAATTCATAGTCGGCATCGACCATCGCCGAAATCACTTGGCCGCGGTAACCTTTGCCCTCGGAAATCGAGCGCAAACGCGCTTTTAAATAGCTCGTGATTTTTAATTTCATCGTCGCGTCCACGTCTTGGCCCGTAGACGAAACCGGCGCCGCTGCGCCGATGATCCCATCGGGCGCGAACCAGATCTCGCCCGTCATCGCAGAGATAAATGCGCCCGCCGACATCGCCTCGTTGTTTACAAACGTGACCGTCTCGCCGGGAAATTTCGCGAGCGCCTCCATGATGTCGAAGGTCACATCGAGCGCACCGCCGGGCGTCTTCATGTCGAGCACGACGACATCCGCCTTTTGCTCGATGGCTTCTTTCAGTCCGCGGCGTAAAATATAAAGCACGGGCGAAGCGATCTCGTCGCGCACCGGAATGACCACGACGCGTTTCGTCGCCGCCGGCGCGAGCTCGGACGCAGTCGAAGCCTGCGGCGCCGGAGCGTCCAGACTTGGCGCCTCGGTCTGGGCCCGCAACGGCCAGACCCACAGCGCCCCTAAAAAGATAAGCCAACGCAAGAGCATGAATTCGCTTCTACTGATATGCGCTCGGCCCGTCCACGCAAGCATCGCGCCATGGAGAACACGGCGCTTGTTTCCAAAGTTTAGTTTAACGCTGAGTTTCACGCACTGCGGCCCGAATTCGCCGCGCGCTATCGAAAATCCTTTTCACCGCGGCCCGCGCCGCACTTTCTGCGCTGCATGGAAAAGCTTTCTCACCTCGGCCACACGCTGACGCGCTGGCGCGTCGGTTCGTCCACGTTTCTGGCTTATCCCGAAAAAGGCGCCCGTCTCATGAATTGGCACCTCACGCTCGGCGACGGCTCGGTGCGCGACATCGTCTACTGGCCGGAGCTCGACTCGTTCGACGATTTTTTCAAAACGCGCGGCGGCAACCCGATCCTGTTTCCCTTCAACGCCCGCACGTTTGACCGCGGCGACATCCATTTTTGGCGCGCGGCCGATGGCGTGCGCCGCCCCATGCCGATGCACGGTTTTGCCCGCCACTCAGATTTCAAGGTCACGCGCCTCGACCCAGCTGGTTTCACGGCGCAACTCACGCCCACCGCCGAGTCCCGCGCAATTTATCCTTACGAGTTCGAGTTCAACGTCAGCTACCGCTTCGCCCCGCTCGGCCTCACCTGCGAATTCGCTCTCACCAACCACGGCCACGTGCCCATCCCGTGGAGCGCCGGCCATCATTTTTATTTCACCCTGCCCTGGGCCGAGGGTACGACGCGCGCTGATTACCGTATCCGCATTCCTGCGACACGCCGTTATAAACACGATTTTGCCACCGGCCAACTCACCCCCGGTCCCGCGCTCAATCTCGAGGAACCGCTCTCCCGCCCCGCCCTCGTCGACACGCAGCACACCCATTTAACTGGCAACGAAGTCCTCTTCGGCGAACCCGGCCGGCCCGGCGCCATCAGCGTACGGCTGGGCGACGCCGACGCTCCGCCGCCCGATGCCACGTTTGTCACGTGGACGCTCGACGACGCGGCTCCGTATTACTGCGTCGAGCCTTGGATGGGCCCGCCCAACGCCCCCGAAAACAAACTCGGCCTGCACTTCGTCGCGCCCGGTAAAACCGAGAAATTCACCGTCGCCGTCAGCGTGAAATAAGCCCGCGCCGCCCGCGGGCGCCTGACTTCACGCTTGCGCGCCGCGCCACACTTTGCGGCATTGACCATCTGCATATGGTCTCCACCGAAAACTTAAACCAAATCGAAACCATCAAGAAGCGCGCCGGGCATCTATGGAGGTTTCTTTGACTGCGATCAAAAGCAGCGTGAAATCGAGGCCATGGACGCGGAAATGGGCGCGCCCGATTTCTGGAACAGCAACGACCGCGCGCAGAAGCACATCGCTAAACTGAACGCCCTCAAACGGGCCATTTTACCCGTCGTCGCCTATCAAAAAAAGATCGATGACGTCGCCGTCATGATCGAGCTCATGGCGGGCGAAGACGCCGCCGCGCAGGAAGCCTACGACAAGGAACTCACCGGCACCCTTGCCGCGCTCACCACCGAGCTCGACGAACTCGAGATCGCCTCCTTCCTCACCGGCCAGTTCGACCGCAACAACGCCATCTTCTCCATCCAAGCTGGCGCCGGCGGCACCGAGTCCAACGACTGGGCAGACATCATGTTCCGCATGTATTCGCGCTGGGCCGAGCGACGCAACTACACCGTCGAGCTCATGGACGTGCAACCCGGCGACACCGCCGGCATCAGCAAAGCCACCATCCTCATCAAAGGCGAAAACGCCTACGGCTACGCCAAAGCCGAGCGCGGCGTCCACCGCCTCGTCCGCATCAGCCCCTTCGATTCCAACAAGCGCCGCCACACGTCGTTCTGCGCCGTCGACGTCGTCGCCGAAATCACCGAAGACATCAACGTCGAGCTCAACGAAACCGATATCCGCGTCGACGTTTACCGCTCCTCCGGCAAAGGCGGCCAAGGCGTCAACACCACCGACTCCGCCGTCCGCCTCACCCACGCGCCCACCGGCATCGTCGTCGTCTGCCAAAACGAGCGCTCCCAGATCAAGAACAAGGCCGCCGCCATGAACGTCCTCAAGGCCCGCATCTACGAGCGCCGGCAAGACGAACAACGCGCCGAGATGGACAAATTCTACGGTGAAAAAGGCGAAATCGGTTTCGGCGCCCAAATCCGCAGCTACGTCCTCCAGCCTTACCAGATGGTGAAGGACTTGCGCACCGGCATCAGCACCAGCGACACCCAAGGCGTCCTCGACGGCGACCTCGATCGCTTCGTCAACGCCTGGCTCCGCGCCGGCTGCCCGCGCCACCGCAACAAAGACATCCAGATGGACGAATAACGCGCGCGCCCCGCCGGCCGGGAACACGCTTCCCGTTTGGCCCCGCGCGATTATCGGCCTTCGCTGTTTCGCTCCATGTCCGACCTGCCCTACGAACACCTCCGCTCAACGTTCGCCGCGCAGTCGCTGTTCGAGGACAAGACGTGGCAACTCGCCCCCGAAGCCTGGGCCCTCACGCCCGACCAAGTCACCCAACTCGAAGCCATCGGCGGCGCCTGCCTCGAGTTTCATCACGCCCTCGAGACGCTCTATCTGCGCTCCGCCGCCGGTAAAAATCTCCTCCGCAACAAACCCCTCCTCGCGCCCTGGGTCGCCGATTACCTCGACCGCGGCAAACCCGCCCACCTGATCGCCCACGCCCGCGACCCCCAGAACCGCGGCGCCTTCCCCACCGTCCTCCGGCCCGACTTGCTCCTCACCGACGAAGGCTTCGTCATGACCGAGCTCGACTCCGTCCCCGGCGGCATCGGCCTCACCGCCTTCCTCAATCGCCTCTACGCCGGCGCTCCCACCGTTGTAGGCGGGGTGCCCTCACCCCACACCGCGACCGCGCCCGCCACCGGCGATCCCGCGCCGCGCATCCTAGGCGCCGACGACGCGATGATTCGCAACTTCTACGCCTCGCTCGCCGCCCTCCGCCCCACCGAGCGCAACCCACTCATCGCCCTCGTCGTCAGCGACGAAGCCGCCACCTACCGCCCCGAGATGCAGTGGCTCGCCCACCAGCTCCAGCTCCTCGGCCACCGCGTGTTTTGCATCCGCCCCGAAGACATTTTCCCGCTCGAAAACTCCCTGTTTTTCTCCGCCGAAGGCAACCCCGAGAAAATCGACATCATTTACCGCTTTTTCGAGCTCTTCGACCTCGCCAACCTGCGCACGCAAAACTTCATCTTCGAAGCCTGGGCCGCCGGTGAAGTCGCCCTCGCCCCGCCGATGCGACCGTTTCAAGAGGAGAAACTTTCCCTCGCGCTCTTCCATCATCACCTGCTCGCCGAATTTTGGGCCGAAGCCCTCAGCGCCCGCGCCCTGAAAATCCTCCGCGAGATCATCCCGCCCTCGTGGATCATGGACCCTGCGCCTCTGCCGCCCGGCGCCGTTCTCGATGGGCCCCGCGCCGCCGGCCGCGCCCTCAGTACGTGGCTCGACCTCGCCCACACCACGCAGAAAGAGCGCGACCTCATCATTAAAATCTCCGGCTACCACGAGACCGCCTGGGGCGCCCGCAGCGTGATTCTCGGCAGCGATTGCTCGCGCGAAGAATGGCAACACGGCCTCGCCCGCGCCCTCGAACTCGCGCCGACGCACCTGCACGTCCTCCAAGCCTTCAAAAAGCCCCGCCGCGCCCGCCACCGCGTCTACCGCCCCACCGCCGCCGCTGTAGGCGGGGTGCCCTCACCCCGCGACGCCTCCGCGCCCGCGATGAGTGCCGTCGAAGTCGACGGTCGCCTGCGCCTGTGCCCCTATTATTTCGTGGTGTCCGGCCAAACCCGCCTCTCCGGCGCCTTGGCCACCTTCTGCCCGCCCGACAAAAAAATCATCCATGGCATGCAAGACGCCGCCTTGCTCCCGTGTCGGGTGGTTTAAGCGGAAAAGCCCGCCCGCTTTCTGGCCCTTTTGGCAGCTGAAGCTCACAAGCGCGGGGCGAGGGCCGCCTAAGCTGGATAGGTGCTTCATCGCTACATCTTTGACTAACAAAACACGGCCAGAACCCTTTGTTTGGCTGCTCTAGTGACTGGATAGCCTCTTTCTTAGGTGTAGAAACTAATGCAGCCATCGAAATTCTGAACGATTTTCGCTCCACCTTGGCATTGGATAAATGCTCCGTGTCCGGCTTGAATCGAAGACTTCGACGTCGAACTAGAACTATTGTAGCCAAACACAAACTTCGTGCCGAGTGCCGAACCCATCTCGATCTTCTCGGCGGCGTAAATCCGGCTGCCGGTGATGACAATGTCGCCTCTCTGCGCGAGGAAGGTAATGATGGTCTCTGCTTTGATGTCCGCTCCATCCACGCGCAAAAACGCCGCCAATTCTTTCTGGAGGGAGTCGTGAGTAACTTACGGGCCCCGTCGTAGCGCAAAGCGCACGATATCGTAAATTGCGTTCGACGCGACATTCAGGCCGAGGTTGAGGAGTAGCTGCGATAGATCCATGGGGTCTTTTGTAAGTTTATAATCAATAAATTGATTCGCGGGATAATGCATATAAATTCCTTAAATCCAATCGGATTAATGCAATTATATGGTATCATAAAAATGTATCGAAAAACTACTGGCGCACTGGATCCGGCCCAACTCCGGCTGAGCCGCAGGTTTCTTAGCCGATCTTGATCCGCCCTCGCGCCGATAAACTCAAACTGAGATTGCCCACGTTGCGAAAATCGGCGTCGGATTAATGCCGTCGGTTTCTTTCAACCCCCTCGTTTCACCCTGTCTCACCCTTCCGCCCCATGAACTCGCTCTCCCGCCGCCATTTCCTCGCTGCTTCTTCCGCCGTCGCCGCGACCGCGCTCCTGCCGCGCCACCTTTTCGCCGCTGCCGCCGGCCCCGCTTGGCCGGTCGGTTGTTTCAATCGCCCGTGGACCAAGTGGTCTTACGACGAGACGCTCGATGCCATCAAAGCCGCGGGCTACACCCACACCGGCTTGCTCACGCCCACCAAGGACGACCCGTTCACCGGCTCCAGCGCGACCCCAGAATACCTCGCCGCGCTCAAACAGAAAATCGCCGCCCGCGGCCTCAAGGTTAACATGACCGCCCTCCGCGTGAACACCGCGCTCGAGCTCCCTGCGGCCATCGCCGACACCCGCCAGCAGATCGAAAACGGCCACACCGTGGGCGTCGAATTCGCCCTCACTTTCGGCGAGGACAAACCCGAGCGTTACGAAAAGTATTTCAAGATCATGGCCGACGCGGCGGCCTTCGCGGCGGAGCGCAGCATCAAGCTCGTCATGAAACCCCACGGCGGTGGCAGCGGCGCCTCGTCGGAAATTCTGAGCGCGATCAAGACCGTCGGGCACAAGAATTTCAAAATCTGGTACGACGCCGGCAACATCATCTACTACACCGGCAAAGACCCGGTCGAAGAACTGAAACCCATCGTCCAACACGTCACCGGTTTCTGCGCAAAAGATTGCTCCGTCGCCATCGACGCCGCCGGCAAGCGCAAGCCCGACGTGATGATCCAATTTGGCGCCGGTCAGGTCGACTTCGCCGCCGTGTTCCAAGGCCTGAAGGCGGGCGGTTTCAACGGGCCCGTGATGGTCGAATGCTGCAAGATCGGCGCGACCGCCGCCGAGACCACGGCCAACGCCAAAGCCAACCGCGATTTCCTCGCCCGCGTGCTCGCAAGCGTCTGAGCGCGCCGCGTTCAACTCGCGACCGCCCAAGGCCCGCCCTCATCCGCCGCCTCGCCGCGATAGAACCGCACAATCTGGCGCTCAAGATCGGCGCGCGACTGCGTGCTGCGCAACGGCGTCGTGGCGCTAACACCCGACGCGTCAGGCGCACCGGCCGCAGCGACCACGCCAGCCAGCAGCGGCGCGGCGTAATGCCAACCGGCCGCCGTGCGCACGATCGCGCCCGCGGCGGCGGTTGTGGAGGTGGCGGCGGCCGGACATTCGCCCAGCCACACGTGCGCCACGATTTCGCCGGCCTCGCCGCCGGGAGACGCTGCGACCGCGCCGACGACCCGCTCGAAGTGAATCACTCGCACTGGGGAGTTCATGCGGCGACTTGATCGCGACGGTCGCAGCCGGACGCGGCCGGGGCCGAGCGGGCGAGTTGCGCAAAAAAGCGGTCGCGGCGTTGGCGGGCTTCGGCGAGGTCTTTGGTGCCCAAGGTGCGCCGGATGCGGTCTTTGGTGAACGGCGTGGGATGCACCGTGTAGTGCAAAAACCACGTACCGTGGTTATTCCACAGGTGGTGGTTGGGATTGGCCGCAGGGCGGCGCAGGCCGGGGATGGAGTTGAACGTGATCATGTTGCGTGATTTCTTGGTTGAGGAGGATCGCGCAGCAGGGGTGGAAAACAAAAAACCGATCTGAGGCATCAGATCGGTTTCGTCTTCGGGAGCGTGCTTGGTTCGTCGCCCTTGCGGGAGACGCACATCCGAGCTTGCGCT
>CANFSZ010000029.1 GCA_947449835.1 Opitutia bacterium | reverse complement strand
GGCCCCCAACGCGGCAGTTGCCGCGCCGTGATTGCGGCCGTCGTCCGAGACGATCTCGCCGCCGCCGACAACGCCTGGCGCGGCATCGACGTCGCCTTCGCCCACCAAACCGCCAACGGCGGCTTTGAGTCCAAACCCCAAGCCAACGGAAAAGCTTCCACCGCGTTCAACGCCAACGTCGAGACGGCCTATTTTTTCCTCCAAGAGCTCGGCCGCGCGATCCTCATCATCCGTCAATCGCCGCATGCCGACTACTTCAAAGCCCGCATCAGCGCGCTTGAACCTAAACTCCGCCGCGCCGCCGATTACATCAGCAGCGGCATCGACACAATCATCCCCAAAGTCGGCCACTCCGTGAACCGCGTCATCATCGCCGCCAAAGCCTTTGGCACGCTCGGGGTCGTGCTCGGTGATGAAAAATTGATCGCCCATTCTCGTCGCCTCATCGCGCACGCCATCACGCTACGCGACAAAGAGGGCGTGTTTATTGAAAACGGCGGCCGCGACTCCAGCTACAACGTCGTATCCATTCTCTTCGGCTCCCATCTCGCGCTGCACGTCCCGCTACCTGAATTTGAGGCGATCTTGCCCGCCGCCGTGGCCTGGCAACTCACGCGCGTCCTCCCCAGCGGCGAGATCGACGTGAAGAGCAACACCCGCACCGGCGTCGGCAAAGAAGCCAACGCCTTCGGCCAAGCCAAAACCGTCAATTACAACGAAGTCGTTTACGCTCTCACCTACTACGGGCTCATCCACCACGAAGCAGCGTGCCTCGAGGCCGCCGACCGTGTTTTCGCCTACATGCGTAAACCTAATAAATAACGCTTCCGCCCATGCGCCGCCTGCTCGTTCTGACCTGCGTTTTGTCCGCGCTCCACGCCTCCGCCGCCCTCGGCGCAGTCGGCGCACGACGCGAATACGACGTCCTGCGCGCCTTGCCCTCTGGTCGCTTCGCCGCCATCACCGCCGGCGATAAACCCGACGCCCAAGGTCTCACCGGCTCCAACCACCTCAACGGTAGCTGGCTCGAAGCCGGCCCCCAACGCGGGAGCTGCCGCGCCGTCATCGCCGGAATCGTCGCTGATGACCTCGCCGCGGCCGACGATGCTTGGCGCGGCATCGAAGTCGCCTTCGCCCATCAACGCGCCGACGGTGGATTTGAAGCCGCCATCCGCCCGAACGGCGCCAGCGCCAACCCGACCAACGCCGCCATCGAAACCGCTTTCTTTTTTCTCCAAGAACTCGGCCGTGCGATTCTCGTCATCCGCCAATCCCCGCACGAAGCCCACTTCCACGCTCGCATCGCCGCCCTCGAGCCCAAGCTTCGCCGCGCCACCGCCTTCATCACCGCCGGCTACGACACCATCATCGCCAGCAGCAGCAAAGCCGTGAACCGGATCATCATCGCCGCTAAAGCCTTTGGCACCTGCGGCGTTGTACTCCACGACGAAAACCTCATCGCCGTCTCGCGCCAACTCATCGCCCACGCCCTCACGTTGCGCGACCCCGAAGGCGTCTTCATCGAAAACGGCGGCCGCGACTCCAGCTACAACGTCGTCTCGATTCTTTTTGGCCAAGTTCTCGCGCTGCACGTGCCGCTCCCCGAATTTGAAGCGGCCCTACCCGCTGCCGTCGCCTGGCAACTCACGCGCATCCTCCCGAGCGGTGAGATCGACGTCTCGGGTAATTCCCGCACCGGCGTCGGCAAAGAAAAATCTTATTTCGGCACACCGAAAAACGTGAACTACAAAGAAATCATCCTCGCCCTCACGCTCTACGGTCAAGTCCACCAGGACGCCGCTTGCCTCGCGGCCGCCGACCGCGTTTTCGCCTACGCCGAGAAACATAATCTCACCACCAAATGATTCCGCGCCTGCTCCTCGCCCTGTTGCTCGGCGCCTCCCTCCACGCCACCACACCGCCCAACATCGTCTACATTCTCGCCGACGACCTCGGCATCGGCGACGTCTCCGCTTACAACCCCGCCAGCGCGTGGCAAACCCCGCACATGGATCGCCTCGCCCGCGAAGGCCTCCGCTTCACCGACGCCCACGCCGCGTCCTCGCTGTGCACGCCAAGCCGCTACGCGCTCTTAACGGGCCGCTACGCTTGGCGCGGTCGCCTCAAACAAGGCGTCCTCCAAGGCTTCAGCCCACCGCTTATCGAAGCCGGCCGCCCCACCGTCGCTTCGTTTCTCCAAGCGCACGGCTACGCCACCGCCATGTTCGGCAAATGGCACCTCGGCCTCGACTGGGCTCGCACCGGCCCCCAGTCCGAAAACATCGATTACGCTCAACCTTTCCACGGCGGCCCCATCGACCATGGCTTCGACCGTTTCCTAGGCATCAGCGCCTCGCTCGACATGCCGCCCTACGCTTGGCTCGCTCAAAATCGCGTCCCGACGTTACCCACGCTCACCCTGCCCGACAGTCCCGCGCCGAAGCTCTGGCGCTCCGGCCCGCTCGCGCCTGACTTCAAACTCGAAGACGTCCAACCTCGCCTCACCGCCAGCGCCGTTGCCTACCTCGCCGAGCGCGCTGCGGCCAAAGATAAAAAGCCGTTCTTCCTCTACCTACCGCTCGCTGCGCCCCACACGCCGATTTTGCCCACCAAAAGCTTTGAGGGCAAAACCCACGCAACCTCCTACGGTGATTTCGTGACTCAAGTCGATGCCGACATCGGCGCGATTCTCGCGGCGCTCGCGCAGCACGGCTTCGCGCAGAACACCTTGGTGATCGTTACCTCCGACAACGGCTTCGCTCCCGCCGCAGACGTGCCGGCTCACGCCCGCGTGCACCACGATCCCAGCGGTGGTTACCGCGGGTACAAATCCGATTTATTCGAGGGCGGCCACCGCGTGCCCTTTATCGCCCGCTGGCCCGCCACGATTCCCGCCGGCACGACGAGCGTCGCGTTGATCGAACAGCTCGATCTGTTCGCCACCTGCGCCGAAATTCTCGGTCAACCGTTTCCGGCCTCCGTCGCCGAAGACAGCGTGAGTTTCCTCTCGGTGCTGCGCCAACCCAACGTGTCGCCCTCGCCCCGCAGTTCGCTCATCAACCATTCCGCCGAAGGCCGTTTTGCGATCCGTGAAGGCTGCTGGAAACTCCTAGTCTGGCCTGGTTCCGGCGGCTGGAGCTCGCCCACACCCGCGCCCAGCCAATGGCTGAAAGTTCCGCGCACCGATCTTGCCACTCTCCCCGCGTTCCAACTTTACGATCTCGAAACCGACTCGGCCGAGACGCAAAATCTCGCCGCTGCGCACCCAGAAATCGTGCAACGCCTCGGCCGCTTGCTCCGCGTCGATATCGAGCGCGGCCGCAGCACAACTGGCGCACCGCAACCTTTCACGGCACCGCCGGAATGGACTCAGCTCGCTTGGCGCGAAAGCTTCCTGCCCTAAGCGGCAGGAAGCGTAAAACTAAACCGCGCGCCTGCACCCGGCGCACTTTCCACGCGGACTTCGCCGCCGTGCGCTTGCACAACGTGCTTCACAATCGCGAGCCCGAGACCGGTGCCGCCTTGTTCGCGGGAACGAGCTTTATCTCCGCGAAAAAAGCGCTCGAAAATCCGCGCGCACGCTTCGGCCGGAATGCCCGGACCATCATCTTGCACGGAGACTTCGATGCGGCGTGAATCCAAACTCAGCGCGCTGATGACAACCGCTCCTTCGATGCGCCCGTACTTGATCGCGTTGTCGATCAGATTGGAAATCACCTGACGCAAACGGTCAGGATCAGCCTGCACGATCAACGCAGGCTCGACTTTATTTTTAATCGTCACGCCCCGCGCATGGGCACGGCCACGAAGATCGTCGGCTACTTCTTGCACCGCCCCACCCAACGAAACCGATTGGAGAGCGAGCCGGATATTGCCGGAATCAAGCGTCGAGAGCATCAAAAGATCATCGATGAGCAACGTGAGCCGATTGGCGTGCTTATCGATGATTTGCAGAAACCGGGTTAAAGATTCCGGCTCATCTTTTCCGCCGTCGATCAAGGTTTCCGCCGCGCTCTTGATCAAAGAAAGCGGAGTGCGCAGCTCGTGACTGACGTTCGCCACGAATTCCTGCCGCACGGCCTCCAGTTGACGGAGCCGAGTGAGATCGTGCAGCACCAAAATCGCCCCATCGCGCACGCCTTCGCCATCGCGCAAAGCGAGCGCATTGACTTGTAGAAATTTGGGCGACTCAAGCGTCTCGAGTCGCAGTTCGTGTCCGAGAATCTCCGGCTCATTTTCCAGCCGAGTGACCAAGGCGGCGACTTCGTGGTGACGCGTCGTTTCCAAAATAGTCCGACCGGTGGCCGGCGGGGTAAAATTAAATAATTCACCAGCGGCGCGGTTCGCGAGGCGGATCCGACCCGCCGCATCGACGACGATGAGGCCTTCGATCATGCGCTCAAAGAGGGCGGCGGTGCGTTGGGCTTGTTCGCGGAGCTCGTGCTCGCGCTGGATGCGTTGCTCGGCGAGTTGGCCCACGCGTTCGGTTTCTAGGCGCTCGTTCCGACCGCGCTCCAACCACCAAGCCACGGCAAAGATCGCCGCCAACAGCAGGAGAAACACGGAGGTAAACATCATACTTAGGAACGAGCCAGAACGCCGGCCCGATCCTCACGTTGAGGATTACTCCTCCGCGAGGCAACGGTAGCCGACACCACGGACGGTTTCGAGATAACGCGCATTGTCGCCCAGTTTCTCACGCAAACGGCGCATGTGCGTATCCACGGTACGACTATCAATGGGATTATCGTAGCCCCAGACGTCTTGCAGGAGACGATCGCGCGTCTGGACGCGTCCCCGGCGACGAATGAGAATTTCTAGTAATTTGAACTCGGTCGCGGTCAGCACCAGCGGCGCACCCGCAACCGTCACTTCATGGCGCCCGACATCGAGCGTGAGTTCACCCATGCGCAGTTCCGCGCTGGTGTCCTCGCTGCTTTGGGAGCGCACGAGGAGTTTTTTGATGCGCAACAATAGTTCGCGGGGGCTGAATGGTTTCGTGACGTAATCATCGGCGCCTAACTCGAGCCCGAGCACGCGATCCATCTCCGCGGCACGCGCCGTGAGCATGATGATGGGAATCGCCGCGGTGTTCGGGTCGCGCCGAAGAATTTTGCATACCTCAAGGCCGTCAACCTCGGGCAACATGAGATCGAGCACGATGAGCGCGGGGCGTTCATCCCGAGCGAGAGCAATAGCCCGGGCGCCGTCTTTAGCGAGGAGCGCGTTGTATCCGGCCTGACGCAGCTTAAAACCGAGTACTTCGAGCGCATCGGGCTCGTCGTCGACGAGCAAAATCTTAAGTTTCATTGGCTTTACCGGACGTGTGACGGATGTCCTTGGCCTCGTATAAATAGACGACTTCTTCGGCGATATTGGTCGCGTGGTCGGCGATGCGTTCGAGGCTTTTGGAGATCACCATCAAGTTCAGGCAGCGTGAAATATTGGAAGGGCGTTCCACCATGTAGCTGGAAAGTTCGCGGTGCAGTTGGCGGTTGAGGTTATCAACGTCGCCGTCGCGCGGAACGACGAGGCGGGCTTTTTCCGGATCGCGATTAATGAAAGCAGTGATGGCTTCGCGGAGCATCTCGAGGCCCATCGTGGACATACGAGGGAGATCAACGTAGGGTTTGAGTTGCGGCTCAGTGTTGAGGTCGATGCAGCGGCGGCAAATGGTGACGGCTTCGTCACCGACGCGCTCAAGGTTTTGCGAAATCTTCATCGCGACCGTGATGAGTCGGAGCTCGGTCGCAAGCGGGGCCTTGGTGAGGAGATGAATGGCGATGTCGTCGATCTCAACCTCAAGCTGATCGAGGATGTTATCATCTTCCTGCACTTGGCGCGCGAGAGCATCATCGCGTTCGACGAGCGCGCGCATGGAGCGGGCTACGGCGGACTCAGCGTAGCTGGCCATCGCGAGGAGGCTCTCTTTGAGCCGGTTCATTTCTTCGGAGTAGTGCGTCATGTCAGTAAAGGGCTATTAACCGAAGCGACCGGAGACGTAGGCTTCGGTCTGTGCGTTGGCGGGGTTCATGAAAATCGCACGGGTGTCGGCGAATTCGATGAGTTTGCCCATGTAGAAAAAGGCGGTCTTGTCCGAGCAACGGGCGGCTTGCTGCATGTTGTGGGTCACGATCACGATCGTGAACTTGGTGCGTAGCTCTTGGATGAGCTCTTCGACTTTGACCGTCGCGATCGGATCGAGGGCGGAGCATGGCTCGTCCATGAGAATCACTTCGGGTTCAACGGCAATGGCGCGGGCGATACAGAGACGCTGTTGTTGGCCGCCTGAAAGGCCGAGGCCAGAGGTGTGGAGACGGTCTTTGACCTCATCCCAAAGTGCAGCTCCACGTAGCGATTTTTCTACGACAGCATCGAGATCGGACTTGCTCGAGCGACCTTGAAGGCGGAGGCCGTAGGTAATGTTTTCGTAGATAGATTTCGGGAAAGGGTTGGATTTCTGGAAAACCATCCCGACGCGTTTGCGCAGCTCGATGACGTCGACACTGCGATCGTAAATATCGATGCCACGAATCTTGATTTGTCCGTTCGCTACCCGGGTGCCGTCGATCAAATCGTTCATGCGGTTCAGGCAGCGCAATAGCGTCGATTTTCCGCAACCAGAGGGGCCAATGAAGGCGGTGACTTTCTTCTCTTCAATCTTGAGGTTAATATCGTGGAGCGCCTGCGAGGCACCGTAAAAAAAATCAACGTGATCGATGTCGATCAATGTCGGACCCACAGGCGCGGGCGTAACTGGGATTGAGCGGCCAGAGGCAGGGGTGGTGAAAGGAGATTTGATATCCATGACGGAGACTTGGGCTAAATTGAGCTCACCATTTATAGCGATTACGCAATTTATTGCGCATCACGATCGAGCACGTCGCGATCAGTGCTACGATCACCAAAAAGACAAAAGCGGTGCCATACTGGACGCGCTCCGTGTATTCATTTTGGGGAATCTTCGAGCTAACGACGTAAATGTGGTAGGGCAGCGCCATCACGCCCTGAAAGAAGAAATCACTGACCGACGTGAGTCCTTCCCACGGCAATTTGTCACGCACGACATAGGCGGCCGTAAACATGATCGGTGCCGTTTCACCGGCGACGCGGGCGATGCCGAGAATCGAAGAGGTAAGAATTCCTGGAAGGGCGTAGGGCAGAACGTTCTTTCGAATTGTCTGCCATTTGGTCGCACCCAGCGCGAGCGAGCCTTCGCGAAAACCTTTGGGCACGGCCTTGAGTGATTCCTCGGAGGCGGTGATGACCACGGGCAGAACCATGAAGGCGAGCGTGAACCAGCCAGCTAGAAGCGACACATTCCAATCGAGATAGATCACAAAAAGGCCTAGACCGAATAGACCAAAGACAATCGAGGGTACTCCCGCCAGATTGAGAATAGCCAAGCGAATCAGCGTCACAGCCCGCCCTTGCTTGGCATATTCGCTGAGATAAACTGCGGCACTCACGCCGAGCGTCAGCGCAATCATCATAGAACCCAGCACCAAGAGCACCGTTCCGACGATACAGGGGAAAATACCGCCCGCAGAATAGACGTAGCTCTCGGCCTTGATGTCTTTGGCCTCGGGATGCGTGGTCTTAAACGCGCGAAATTCACGATCTCCCATCTCTCTTTTTTGCCCCTGGTACTCGAATACGTAGAGGGATTCGGGCGCCTCGGTAAAAAAGGCGACATTGATAAACGGAGCCGTAGAGGTAAACACCGTCTTTGACCCCTTAACTACAATATTCCCGAAAACCCCTGCTCCACAAATTAGGATCACATAGGTGGCTATACGAAAAAGCCAGAGGGCTGCGGACTCCCAGCGACGAGCCGCACTAGGAGGAGATTGAAATTCGTGGCGGGTTGATGGGCTCATGGTCAACCGATAGAAATGCGATATTTGCGCACAATTTTCTGAGCGATAAAATTAATCCCCAACGAAAGAAAAAACAGCACGATACCCACGACAAACAGAGCCCGATAATGAATGCTTCCACGGACGACCTCACCCATCTCCTGCGCAATAATTCCAGTCATGGTGTGCACCGGCTGAGTCACGACCGCGAGTCCTGCCGTGAAATCAGGAATAGCGATACGATTACCCGCGCAAAGCAGCACGACCATCGTCTCGCCGATAACACGACCAAGGCCAAGGAGCACCGCGGAAATAATACCCGATAACGACGCCGGTACCACGATCTTAATGATCGTTTGTAGACGCGTGGCTCCGAGCGCAAAGGAGGCTTCCTTGAAGGCCTTGGGCACGTTTTGAAGGGCGTCTTCGGCAAGCGTGAAAATGGTCGGGACCGCGATTAACGCGAGCAGACAACCGGCCGTAAGAATGTTAAGACGCTCGCTAAAAGGAAAACCAGGGACCCAGGCGAGCCAGCTTTGTTGCGAGAGCCAACGCAGACTTTGACCCAAAACGGCGATGCCAAAGAATCCCAGCACCACCGAGGGAAACGCGGAAATAAATTCGATACTGGGCTTAATGATGCGTTGCTCCTGGGCTGAAGCGATTTGGTTGATGTAGATCGCCGCGCCCACCCCGAGCGGGACCGCGATCACTAGCGCCACGAGTGACACCATGACGGAACCCATCAACAACGGCACGATACCGTACCAATCTTGCCAGAAGCTAGCGGTGAGCCATTCGCGACCGAAGAGAAACGCGCTGATCGCCTGATACCAAGGCACCGCGCGGGTGTAGTCCCAAGTCTCCAAGCTGCGCGCCGTAGCGGGAAACGTTGCGAGATAATCGTGCGTGAGCTGGTTAAAACGATCCAACCGCACCATCAGTTCGGGCGTGCTCAACTTTGGGGCCACCGCCAGGGCGGCATCCAATTTTTTTGCGAATTCAGCGCTAGTTTGTTTGTAGACGGGTAAAATTCCCGTGAGCAAATGAAGCTCGGCGGCGAAATCGACAGCCTCAATTTTTACAGCCGCCGCCTCATCAATTTTTCCGGCTACCAATAATTGTTGTCGTTCTGTTTTTTTATCTTCGGCGATCAGAAACTTCGTCTTGATGGCCGTCGCTTGTTCCGTGAGGTCGGAAACCATGCCGCGAATCGGTTCAACGGCATCTCCGTATTGCGCCGCAAATTCATCGAATTTAGCGAGTGCCTCATTGGCCGCCGCCGGCGACATTTTTTGCTCGGCAATATAATGATTATACTGGCGCAGTCGCAGGTCCGAGAGATAGCGCGTGAGCGCGATGTGGCCACTTTCCTGAGTACGGATAAAATCGACGTACTCTAAACCAGCCTGACGATACGTCAGAAGATTACGGTGATTTTGACCAAAAAAACCTATGCCTTCCTGAAATAAAAAATAAGTGATCAGTGCCAAAACAATGATGGAGACCACCGCATTGCCGCCAAAAAAAATCTTGATGGCGTCATCAAAGGAGAGGCCGAACACGCGGATGCGCTTCTTGTTGACCAAGAAATCCGATTGAGATGTCGGGCGCGGAGTTTCCATTCAGAGCAGGGATCGGGGCGTTGGGTGTAAGACAAAGCAGACACAAAGGCCCGCTGACGGAGCGTCAAGCGGGCCGATGGTCAACATGGCCAAACCGTATTAGCGAATAGAAACAAAACCGATTTTTTCGCAGATCTTCTGACCTTCGTCGCTGAGCGTGAACTCAATGAACTTAGCGGCTTCGCCCGTGGGCTCGCCGTTGGTGTAGTAGAAGGTCGGACGAGCGTAGGGATATTTCTTCGAGAGGACGCTGGCCTTGTCGGGGACGAGACCTTCGATCGAGACAACCTTGATGCCGGCGTCGTGGATGTAAGCGAGACCAACGTAACCAATGCCGTTCGGATTCTTGCCAACTTCGGAGGTGATCTGCTCGTTACCGGCCATCTTCTGGGAAGAGGAGGCGTAGTCGCGTTTCTTCATGGCGAGATCCTTGAAGTCCGAATAGGTGCCGGACGAGGTATTGCGCGTATAGATCGAGATCTTGCCCGCAGGACCGCCGACGGCGGACCAATCCGTGATGTCGCCGGCGAAGATCTGCTCCACTTGGCGCTTGTTCAGATTTTTGACTGGGCAGTTGGCGTTCACGATGATGGCGATACCGTCGTAGGCGACGATGATCGGGTTCATGGTGACACCCTTGGCTTGCGCGGCCGAGACCTCGGTGGTCTTGGCGCGGCGGGAAGACATGCCGATTTGTGCGGTGCCATCGATGATCGCAGCGATACCGGTGGTCGAACCTTCAGCGGCGATCTCGAAAGAAACACCAGGATTCTTGGCCTTGTATTCTTCGGCGAGCGTGGGGACAAGTTTCGCACCGAGGGTGTCGGAACCTTTGATCACAAGCTTCTGCGCGGAGGCCGTCGAGACGAGCGCGAGGGCCGCGAGGAGGAGGGAGATTTTTTTCATGTTATGTAATTTGATAATTGAAGTCAGAGCTTAGAATTTCACCACGAGATCAAGCTGGAGGAGCTGGGTATGATCGCGAGCTGCGAGCGAGTAAGTCAGATTTTTTTGGATATCCGAGGTGTGGAAGTAAGTGACGTTGAAGTTGGTAAAGTCGGTCACGTTGTAGCTGAGAGCGAGCTTGTAGCCGGCTTGATTGAGGAAACCGAAGGCGAAGTCGGAGTCGGAGGTGTTCACATCAAGGGAACCGAGGCCGATGCTGCGGTAGTCGAGCTTAGCGCTGTAATCGCCTTGGACCTTGCCCGTACCGTAGCTGTAACCAACACCAGCGAGCCAAGCGGAGCGGTCGGACTTCCAACGGGTCTTGGAGAGGCCATAAACTTCGTTAACACGCACGTCGGCATCGTTGTTGATAGCGGAGTCCCAGTAGAGTTTGAAGGCGGTGCCGGCACCGTTCACGTTGGCCATATTAACTTCGCCGGCAAAGGTCATGAGGCTGAGGCCGCGCGTGGGTCCGTTGAAGGTGTTCTCGTTGGCCGAGAAGCCGATGTTGGCCTGATTGTATTTCGAGAAGCCGGGAGCGAGGATGACGCTGTTCAGCAGGTCCTTGCCGAAGTAGTGCGTGTAAACCGCCTGTTGGGCGAAGAGCCAAGCGTCACGACCAAGCAGGCCGACGGTGGATTCGTTGCGGTCTTCCATGATGTTTTGGAGGGCGCGGATTTCAAAGGTGTCTTTCGAGCCGATGAAATACTTGTAGGTTTCGGTCAAGCCCTGTGGATTGATGTCGGCGTCCCAAACCAGATCGGTGGTGTAGAGGGGTTGTTTGAACTTACCGGCCGTGAAAGACCAGTTGAGGTTCGGGTTGTAAGAAACGTAGGCACGGGCGAGGAAGATGCTGTAATCATCATTACCCGAACCGCTGCCGGCGGCGCCGCCGAAGGTTTGATTGCCAGAGTCAGCCGCTTGGCCGGTTTCCAAGGCGAAACCCGCGCCCCAACCTTTTTGGAGGAGGACATCACCGTTGAAACGGAAACGGAAACGCTCACGTACGCGTTCGTTGGTGACGACGGAGCTGCCGGTGGCAGTCGAAGGCGCTTGCGTCTCGATCTGGTGGCGCATGCGGATGTCGCCCGAGAGTTTGAATTCGCTCAGCGAGGAACTGAGGTTGAGTTTGCCGGCGGAAGAATTGACGGCGAAATCTTTTTGAAGTTCGACGCGAAGCACTTCGGCTTCTTGGTCGCTGACGACGCCTTTTTTGACCAACAGGTCAATCAGCGGACCGCTGTCTTGAGCGAGCAACGCAGCGGAGGAAATGAACAAACTGGCGGTGAAGCCGAGGGATTTTTTCAGAAGACTGAATTTCATAGTTGGTGGTGTGTACGGTGTTAATCTGACACCACCATGTTGCCCCACGAATGTTACGAACTGATGGCTTTTTTGTTACGACCTTGGAACTAAACGGGTGAAAACCACCGAATTTAGCACAAAAAAACATCGAGACACGCGAGTGTGACTATGGCGCACGTCTAGATCGACGCCATGGCCCCCAACTGACCATCAGCGCTCCCGCCGCCAAACCCGCTCCATACCAAGCAATAATCTCAGTGCGTGCCCCCGCCCCCCAAAAAAAGCCGCGGCGTCCACAGGCTTGAACAGGGCCATCACGCTCGCTAAATTCACCAACGCCGAAATTATCAAAATCGCCCCCGCCGCCACCAGTAAACCGGGACCGAAACGGCGAAGAAATGAGACCATAGCAGTTAAAATTTATCGGCTCCTCTTAGGGAAAATTTTCGCACCCTTCATTTATTCAAATCTGCGTCGCGCCAATATTTTGTGCCCTGGAGCGTAGCTTGGAGAGCGACGCCATTTTTAGTGATTTGGTAAACATCGACATCGGGCAATACCGTCACCGCACCTGCGGCCGCCCCACCCTTGTCGCCCGATTGCGCCGCCGCATCGGCCTGTGCACCGAAGTCCCAGCCTGTATCGATAAATTGCGCCAGTTTTGGCTTCGTCTCAAAAACAAACACCGCGCGAAAATCTTTCACCCCGAGCCCGAGGCCAAAACCGCCCGAAGCCATCTTCATGAACGTCTCCTTGCCCCTGCGATCCACGACGATTCCTTTACCGCCCGCGACACTCGCGAAAATCAAATTTACGCCCACATTGGAAAACACCGCGTAGCCTTCCGCTCGATTGATTTTTTCCCGCAACGAAGCATCGCGGCGATAAAGGTCGGCCAGCACCTGATCGCGCATCGTGCGCACCTCCGCCTGTTGCTCCTCAATGGTGCCCCTGGCCGCAAAGCTAGGGGTGACCGCAGCCAATCCGACCCAGAACCAGCACGCGACTGATAATATTTTAGTGAGAAAGCGCATCCTTTGAAATGAACCAATCTCGCCAACGGCGCAACTGCCGCTTTGATCAAATCCAGCATAATTAACCTCGCCTCAACCGAGCTGAGCCCGAAACCCTTACGTACTAAATCGCCCATGAATCGCACGCTCGTCAAAGACGCCCTCGCCAGCACCCAAGCCCTCGACGCCATCTTTCTCCAAGGCTGGGTCCGCACCCGCCGCGACGCCAAAGCCTTTTCCTTCGTCGAACTCAACGATGGCTCCTGCCTGAAGGGCATCCAAGTCATCGTCGACGCCACCCTGCCCGACTACGCCGCCGTGACCCGCGCCAGCACCGGCGCCTCGATCGCCGTCCGCGGCAAACTCGTGCCCTCCCAAGGTCAGGGCCAAAAATGGGAAATCGTCGCCGAGAAATTCGAAGTCCTCGGTGAAGCCGATGCGACCTACCCGCTCCAGAAAAAAGGCCACACCCTCGAATTCCTCCGCGAAATCGCCCACCTCCGCCCGCGCTCCAATCTTTTCGGCGCCGTCTTCCGCGTGCGCAGCCGACTCGCCTACGCCGTCCACCAATTCTTCCAGGAAAAATCCTTCTGCTACGTTCACACGCCCATCATCACCGCCAGCGATGCCGAAGGCGCGGGCGACATGTTCCGCGTCACCACGCTCGATCTCGCTCAGCCACCCAAGACCGAGGACGGCGCCATCGACTCCACCCAAGACTTCTTCGCCAAGAAAACGTTTCTCACCGTCTCCGGCCAACTTGAAGCCGAGATCTTCGCCACGGCACTTTCCAACGTTTACACCTTCGGCCCCACCTTCCGCGCCGAAAATTCCCACACTTCCCGCCACGCCTCCGAGTTCTGGATGATCGAGCCCGAGATGGCGTTTTGCGATCTTCAGGGAGACATGGCGCTCGCCGAAGAATTCGTCAAATACCTCATCCGCGACGCCAAACAACACTGCGCCGCCGACCTCGAATTCTTCTCCAAGTTCGTCGATAAAGACCTGCTCGCCCGCCTCGACTTCGTCCTCGAGCGACCCTTCCAACGTTGCAGTTACACTGAAGCCATCGCCATCCTCACCGCGTCCGGTCGCACGTGGGAACACCCGGTCACATGGGGCGACAACCTCCAATCCGAACACGAGCGTTTCCTCAGCGAGGAACACTTCAAGTGCCCGGTCACGGTCTACAATTACCCGCGCGCGATCAAAGCCTTCTACATGCGCAAAAACGACGGCGACGCGCCCGATCGCCAGACGGTTGCCGCCATGGATCTCCTTGTCCCCGGCATCGGTGAAATCATCGGCGGCAGCCAACGCGAGGAACGTCTCGACGTCCTCCGCGAAGGCATGGCGCTCCACCATCTCGACGAAAAATCTTATTGGTGGTACCTCGACCTCCGCCGCTACGGCACGGTACCGCACGCCGGTTTCGGCCTCGGCTTCGAGCGCATGCTCATGTTCGTCACCGGCGTCGCCAACATCCGCGACGTCATCCCCTTCGCCCGCACCCCGGGCACGGCCGAATTTTAAAATCCTAGGGCCATCCCTCCCATTTCCGGGATTGCCCGCCACTCAACCCTCCGCAACCTCTTCCAACTTATGGGACGTCAATGGCTCCACGCGAAACGCGCCATCGTTAACGAGCGCAAAAGCAAAGTTTCCGGCAAGCTGACCAAAGAAATCAGCGTCGCCGCCAAGCTCGGCGGACCCGATCCGGCGGGCAACGCGCGGCTTTTCGCCGCCGTCGAAAAAGCTAAAAAAGCCAGCGTCACCCGCGACGTCATCGAGCGCGCCATCAAAAAAGGCGCCGGCATCGGCGACGATAAAATGGTCCTCGAACACGTCGTCTTCGAGGGCTACGCGCCCCACAAAGTCCCCGTCATCGTCGAGGTTTACACCGACAACCACCAACGCACCGCGCCCGAAATGCGCGTGATGTTTAAAAAAGGCATCCTCGGCGGCGCCGGCAGCAACAAATTCCTTTTCGATCACGTAGGCCTCGTCGAAGCCCATCATCCCGTCGCGACGACCGACCTTGAGGCCGCCGCCATCGAGGCCGGCGCTAATGATTTCGAAGCCGTCTCCTCCGAGACCAACGACGACATTCCCGAAGGCCACGCCGGCGCCCGCTTCATCACGGGCATCAAAGACGTGCACGCCGTATCCACGTGGCTCGGTAAAAATGGTTGGACCGTGGTCACCGCGGAACTCGGTTACCTCGCGAAAAATTATCCGCAACTCGACGAGGCCGCCCGCATCGAAGTCGGCGAATTTCTCCACGAACTCGACGACCACGACGACGTCCAACGCGTCTGGGCCGCCGTTAAATAACGCTCACGTTCGCTCTGGGGCGGCCCGTTTATTTCTGGGCGCGCCAGCGTTTCAGCGCCTGGCCCGTGAGCGAACGCGCGCAGCTTTCGATGTCCGCGCGCGGGCCCGCGTAAACGAGTTCTCCACCCTCGCGGCCGCCACCCGGTCCGAGATCGATGAGCCAGTCGGCGAGGTGGATCACGTCGAGATTGTGTTCGATCACGATGATCGTATTGCCCGCATCACGGAGCTTGAAGAGCAGGTCCATCAATTTCTGGATATCGACCCAGTGCAGGCCCGTCGTCGGCTCATCGAGAATGTAGAGCGTCGAGCCTTGTTGGCGTTTACTGAGTTCCAGTGATAGCTTGATGCGCTGCGCCTCGCCGCCGGAGAGCGTCGTGGATGATTGCCCCAGCGTGAGATAACCAAGTCCGACGGCATCAAGCGTTGCGAGCTTATCGATCACGCGCGGGACGTTGCGAAACAACGTGATCGCCTCTCGCACTGTCATCGCGAGCACATCGGCGATGGATTTGCCGTGAAACAAAATCTCGAGCGTCTCGCGGTTAAACCGTTTGCCGCCGCAACTCGGGCACGGCGCGTAGGCGTCGGCCATGAATTGCATGTCAAGTTTGATCGCGCCATCACCCTGACAACGTTCGCAGCGTCCGCCGCGCACGTTAAACGAAAACCGACTGGCCTTGTAACCGCGCACCTTGGCGAGCGGCACCATCGCGAAGAGATCGCGCAGCAACCCGAGCAAATCGATGTAGGTCGCGGGGTTTGAGCGTGGGCTCCGGCCGATGGGCTCTTGGTCGACCTGCACGAGCTTTTCAAAAAAATCCAGATTCTCAATGTGGCGGTGTTTACCGGGCAGGCCGCGGGCGCCGTTGAGTTTTTTCGCGGCGGCGACGGCGAGGACGTCGTTCACGAGCGTGCTTTTGCCCGAGCCGGAAACGCCCGTGACGCACGTGAGCAAGCCCACGGGAAATTGCGCATCGACGCCTTTCAAATTGTGCTCGCGAGCCTCGCGCACGGTCAGCCACGCGCCGTCGGGTTTTTTGTTTTTCGCCGCCTTCGTGACCGTTTGTTTGCGCGCCAGAAATGGCCCCGTACGCGACACGCTCGGCGGCTGCGCGGCGCACAACGCCGGCGGGCCTTGAAACAAAATACGCCCGCCCTCGACGCCGGCTTCGGGGCCGAGTTCCAGAATCTCGTCGGCCGCGCGCATCGTATCTTCGTCGTGTTCGACGACGAGCACGGTGTTGCCGCGATCGCGCAACGCCACGAGCGTCTCAATCAATTTCTGATTATCGTGCGCGTGCAGGCCGATGCTCGGTTCATCGAGCACGTAGATCACGCCGATTAGCCCCATGCCGAGCTGAGTCGCGAGACGGACGCGCTGCGATTCGCCGCCGGAAAGCGTCGCGTAATCACGCTCGAGCGTGAGGTAACCGAGTCCTGTTTCCAAAAGAAAATGCAACCGCTGCTCGATGCCCACGACGACATCTCCGAGCGCCGGATTTTCCCGGTACGCCGCCAGTAACTCGCGCGCGAAGGCGTGCGCCTCGCCGATGTCGAGTCGCATGAATTCCGGAAACGTGCGGCCCGCCACGCGCACCGCGCCGCTGCGGGCGTTGAGCCGCGCACCGTGACATTCCGGACATTCGCCGCTGACCATAAACGTCGTGAGCCGCGCGCGGAATCCCTCGCTGTCGGTGTGACGAAAACTTTCTTCGAGATCGGCGATCACGCCGGCGAACGGCATCGCCTTGGCCTCGCGCATGCGCCGGAGCTTGAAGGCAAACTCGCGCGGGCCGGCGCCGTGAAGGATCGCGTCGCGCGTTTTCGCCGGGAGGTCTTTCCACGGAGTGTCGGCATCGAAGGGCAACTGCTCGGCGAGCTGTTTGAGCAGCGCGTTATGTTTGATGATGAGATTTTTTCCGCCGATGCGCCAGGGTTTGAGCGCGCCGCCGCGCACTGATTTTTCTGGATCAGCCACGATCAACTCCGGCACGAAGCGCAATTTCCGCCCGAGTCCGCCGCACGTGCCGCAAGCGCCGTCACTGTGATTAAACGAAAAATGGCGCGGGGTGAGTTTTTCGAAAATATCGCCACACAGTTCACACGCGAGCGATTGACTGAGGGCCACTTCACGCCACGGGGCGTCGGCGGTTTTTTGCGCGAGTACAATGGCGCGGTCTTTGCCCTCGCGAAACGCTAGCTCGAGGGAATCGGCGAGTCGGCTGCGTTGATCAGCGCCCGCCACGAGGCGGTCGATCACGAGCTCGACGTTCATCTCCTTCGTGCCGACGCCCGACGGGATGAGCTTCGGATCGTCGAGGTTTTTAATTTCGCCGTCGAGGCGGACGCGTTGAAAGCCACGTTGGCGCACGCGCGGCAATTCATCGCGGAGCACGGCGGGCTTCGCGCGCATGAAAGGCGCGAGCAAGACGACGCGTTCGCCCGGGCATTCCGCGAGGACGCGTTGGACGTTGTCGTCGAGCGAGCGCTGGACGACGCGACCGCCGTCTTTGGGGCAAGTTTGCGCACCAGCGAGCGCCCAGAGCAGTTGGGCGTAGTCGGCGATTTCGGTAACCGTGGCGATGGTGCTGCGCGGGGAACCGCCGCCGGTGCGTTGCTCGATGGCGAGGACGGGGGACAGACCGTGGATGAAATCAACGTCGGGTCGCTTGAGTTGGTCGAGGACTTGGCGCGCCTGCGTGGACAGGCTTTCCATGTATTTACGGTAGCCCTCTGCGTAAATTGTATCGAAGGCCAACGACGATTTGCCCGATCCGCTCGGCCCGGTGATAACCACGAGTTTCCCGCGCGGCAGCCGAAGATCGAGGTTCTTCAGGTTGTGCTCGCGGGCGCCTTTGACGTGGATGTGGGTGGCGGCCTGCATGAAGTGAAGCGCAGCTTAAGCATCCGCGGCCCGGGTCAACGCCCTAAGCAATCCTTCCCCCTAATTGGGCCCAAATTCGGCCTTGATGCGGCAATCGGGGATTCATTTTATAGCTTGGTAATTTCGCCTAGTACCAGACCGTCCGCTAACCTTTTTGGCGGCCGCTTTCACCATTCGGATTATCCCTAGCGGCTATAAAACCCTTTTTATGAACCACGACTCAATGAACCGTATCGTCTCCGCCCGCCGCTTAGGCGTGACGGCCATCGCCGCCCTCGCGATTTTTGCCTCCGCCACGACGGGGCAGGCCTTCCAATTCGCTTACGGCGAACTCAAGGGCAGTTTCGACTCCACCGTCTCAGTCGGCGCCATGTACCGCCTGCAGGAGCCCAGCGCGGTCTACTACGCCACGTCGAACACCTACGATAACGTCCCCGGCCTGCAAACCTCCGTCAACACCGATGATGGAAACCTCAATTACAAGAAAGGCTGGGTCTCCGAGCTTCTCAAAGGTTCGCATGACCTCGAGCTGCGCTATCGCAATTTTGCCGGCTTCGCCCGCGGTTATTATTTCCGCGACCTCAAAGCTGAGGATACCCTTCGCACCAATCTCGGTTACCAAGCCAAAGACCGCGTCGTCAGCGGCGCCGAGCTGCTCGACGCCTACGTCCTAGCCAAATTTGAAGCCGCCAATAACATCCCTGTCGACCTGCGCTTCGGCCGCCAAGTGCTCAGTCTGGGCGAAAGCACCTTCATCCCGAACGGCATTAACGTCGTTAACCCCGTCGAACTCTCCAAACTCCGCGTCCCCGGCGCCGAGCTGAAAGAAGCTTTCCTGCCGGTTAATATGCTCAAGGCGTCCATCGGCCTCACCAAAGATCTCACCGTCGAACCGTTCTGGCTGCTAGAATTCCGTCGCAACGAACTCGAACCCGCCGGCACTTATTTCTCGACCAACGATTTCGCCAGCCGCGGTGGCCAAAATGTTTTCCTCGGCTTCGGCTCGCTCTCCGACACCGGTACCCTTGGCGTGATCCCGCGCGACTACGATCGCGAAGGCAACAACTTCACCCAGTACGGCGTCGCGGCTCATTACCAAGCCCACGCGCTCAACGACACCGACATCGGTTTCTACTACGCTAAGTACCATAACCGCTCGCCCTTGATCAGCGCCCGCACGCCGACCAGCGCCATCAACACCGACCTCACCGGTCCGCTGACGGCTGTGTTCATCCGCGCCGGACTTCCCGCCGCCAGCGCCGCCGCCCAAGCCGCCGGTATTTACCAACTCATCGTCATCTCCCAGACCAATCCCGCCGCCCTTAACGCCACCCAAATCGCCACCCTGCAAGCTCCCACCACGCAGGCCGCCATCAACGGCGCCAAATCCATCGCGCTCCTTACCGCTGCCGCTACGGGCCGCTACTTCACCGAGTATCCGGAAGGCGTCGACATGTACGGCCTCAGCTTCAACACCTCCCTCGGCAAAACCGGTATCTCCTGGCAGGGCGAAGTCTCCTACAAAAAAGATCAACCCCTCCAAGTTGACGACGTCGAAATCCTCTTCGCCGCACTCTCGACCCTCAATCCGGCCTTCGGCGCCAACAACCAAGTCGGCAACTACCTCGGACAATACGGCCGCGAAATTTCTGGTTTCCGCCGCCACTCCGTCACCACCGCCCAGACCACCCTCACCAAAGTCTTCGGTCCTGTCCTCGGCTCGCAACAATTCACCCTCCTCGGCGAAGTCGGCGGCGTGTGGGCCAACCTGCCCTCGAAAGACGTGCTGCGCTACGATGGTCCCGCCACCTTCACCAGCGCCAACGCCGCCACCATGGTGAACACCGGCAACGGCGCTTATCCCGCCACCCCCAGCGAAGCCTTCGCCGATAAATTCTCGTGGGGCTACCAAATCGCCGGCCGTCTCGATTACACCAACGTGTTTGCCAACGTAAACGTGTCCCCGTCCTTCGCCTTAACCCACGACGTCAAAGGCAACACGCCCCTGCCCCTCGGCAACTACTTGTCTCAACGCAAGAGCACCAACATCGCCGTCGAGTTCACGTACCAAAACGCTTGGGCCTTCGAAATCCGCTACGTGAACTTTTTCGACGCCGGTCGCTATAACCTGCTCTCCGACCGCGACTACGTCTCCACCACGATCAAATACTCTTTCTAAACCAGGAAAAAACCGCAGCCACGACGAACCCCCGCCACTCCGATGAAAAAAAATCACCTCCTCGCGTCCCTGTTCACCCTCATCGCCCTCAACGTCCAAGCTGCGGTTAAACCCTCCGAAGCCGCTCGGCTCGGCGCCGATCTCACCCCCCTCGGCGCCGAGACCGCCGGCAACGCCGACGGCACCATCCCCGCTTGGAACGGCGGCATCCTCACCCCGCCAGCGGGCTACAAAGTCGGCGACCACCACCCAGACCCATTCGCCGCCGATAAACCCCTCTACACGGTCACGCCGTCCAACCTCGGCCAATACGAATCCAAACTCACCGCCGGCTCGGTCTCGCTACTCAAGGCCTACGCCGACTATAAACTCATCGTCTACCCCACCCGCCGCAGCGCCAACGCCCCGCAGCGCATCTACGACGCCACCAAAGCCAACGCCACCACCGGCACGCTCGCTAATAACGGTAACTCGTTCGAAAACGCTCTCACCGGCATCCCGTTCCCCCTCCCCGCCAGCGGTCTTGAAGTGATGTGGAATCACCTCGCCCGCTACCGCGGCGTCTCCGCTTCCCGCCACATCGCCCAAGCCGCCCCCACGCGCAGCGGTAGCTACACGCTCGTCCAGTTTGAAGACGAATTCCTCTTCAACTACGCTCGTCCCGACGTCACCGCCGCCCAGCTCGAAAACATTCTTGTTTACTACAAACAAGCCGTCACCGCCCCCGCCCGCCAAGCCGGCACCATCCTCCTCGCCCATGAGACGCTCGACCAAGTAAAAGAAAAACGCAGCGCTTGGGTCTACAACACCGGCCAACGCCGCGTCCGCCGCGCCCCCGATGTCGCCTACGACAATCCCGGCACCGCCGCCGACGGCATGCGCACCAGCGACCAATTCGACATGTATAACGGCGCCCCCGACCGCTACGACTGGAAGCTCGTCGGCAAACGCGAAATGATCGTTCCCTACAACTCCTACAAGCTCCACAGCGACTCGGTTAAATACGCCGACATCCTCAAGCCGCTCCACCTCAACCAAGACCTCGCCCGCTACGAACTCCACCGCGTCTGGATCGTCGAAGCCACCCTCAAGCCCGGCGCCTCGCACATCTACAAACGCCGCACGTTCTACGTCGATGAAGACTCCTGGCAAATCCTCGCCGTCGACCAATACGACTCCCGCGACCAGATGTGGCGCGTCTCCGAAGCGCACTGCGTCAATTACTACGACGCCCAAGTTTTCTGGAGCACCCTTGAAGCGCACACCGATCTGATCGCCGGTCGTTACCTCGTTGTCGGTCTCGACAACGAAAACGCCATGTACGACTTCAGCCTCAAGCGCACCCCCGCCGATTACACCGCCGACGCGCTCCGTCGCGACGGTATCCGCTAAGGTCGGGCTGGCATCTGACCTGCCAATTCGCGCCACCTGCTTTTGACCCGCGCCTAATGCCACCTCGTTCACTCGCCGGGTGGAGCCCGATTTTCCCGTCGGGCTTTTTTCGCGCCGTCTTTTTCGCCGCGCTGGCCGTGAGCACCCGTGCCGCCGATGTCGCGCCACGGATGCTCCTCCTCGCCGGCGCCCAACCCACCGCGAACAACCTCATCGTAGTCGGCGAACGCGCCACCATCCTGCGCTCCGCCGATAACGCGCGCACCTGGCAACCCACCTCACTCCCCGCGGGTCTCACGGCCACGCTCACCGGCCTCAGCTTCGGCCCCGACGCCACCCACGCTTGGGCGGTCGGCCACGACGCGATCATCCTCGCCACCAGCGACGCCGGCCGCACGTGGCAAAAATCCTGGCAAGGCGAAAACCTCACCGAATCTTTTCTCGACGTCCTCGCCGTCGATGCCCGCCACATCATCGCCATCGGCGCCTACGGCCTCTACGTTGAAACCATCGATGCAGGCGCCACCTGGCAGCGCCGTAAAATCCTGACCGACGACCTCCATCTCAACCGCCTCACCCGCAGTCCCACTGGCACGCTGTATCTCGCCGGCGAGCGCGGCACCTTGCTCCGCTCCAAGGATGCCGGCACGACCTGGCAACCTATCGAAGCCCCCTACGACGGTTCTTTCTACGGCATCCTCCCGCTCGCTCAAAACACCCTTGTCGCCCACGGCCTGCGCGGCCGTCTCTACCGCACAGAAGACGACGGCCGCAACTGGCACCTCATCTCCGTCCCTGACCGCGTCTTGCTCGCGACCGCGCTCAAACTGAAAAACGACACCGTCCTCTTCGCCGGCCAGGCCCGCGCCTTTTTTGCCAGCCACGACCAAGCCCGCACCGTGGCCGCCCAACCCGTTCCCTTCACCAGCGCCGTCGCCACCCTGCTCGAGCTCGCCGACGGCCGCCTCCTCGCACTCGGCGAAGCCGGCGCCACCGTCTTCACGCTCCCCGCCCCGTCCGCCCGACCATGATCGAACGCTTCGCTCACTGGCTCTTTCGTTGGCGCGCGCCGCTCATCATCGGCTTCACGCTGCTCACCGGCTACATGGCTTGGTCCGCCGCCCATCTCCGCGTCGACGCCAGCTTCAATAAATCGCTCCCGCTCGATCACCCGTACATCCGCACGTTCACTAAATACCAGAACGACTTCGGCGGCGCCAATCGCGTCCTCATCGCGCTCGTCCCGACCCAAGGCGATATTTTTAACGCCACCTATTTCGCCACGCTCAAAGGCGTCACCGACGAAGCGTACTACCTGCCCGGCGTCGACCGCGCGCAAGTCCAGTCGCTCTACACGCCCAACGTCCGCTTCATCGAGGTCGTCGAAGATGGCTTCGCCGGCGGCAACGTCATCCCCGCCGACTTCGCCCCCACGCCCGCTGGCTTTGCCAAAGTTCGCGACAACATCATCAAATCCGGCAAGCTCGGCCAACTCGTCGCCAACGATTTCACGGGCGCCATCGTCAGCGCCCAGCTCCTCGAGATCGATCCGACCACCGGCCAAAAACTCGACTACGCTAAAGTCGCCGCCGCCCTCGAAGCCATCCGCACCCGCGTCACCGCCGATTCCAAAGGCGCTGTGAACGTCCACATCATCGGCTTCGCCAAAGTCATCGGCGATATCTCCGAGGGCGCGCGCGGCGTGATTTTACTCTTCGGCATTTCCATCATCGTCACCGGCCTGCTCGTGTGGGACTACGCCGGTCGTTGGAAACTCGCGTTCGCCCCGGTACTGTGCTCGCTCGTAGCCGTCATCTGGCAACTCGGCGCGCTCACCGCTCTGGGCTACGGCGTCGATCCATTTTCGATCCTGGTGCCGTTCTTGGTCTTCGCCATCGGCGTCAGCCACGGCGTCCAAAAAATCTGCACGTTTCGCAACGAGATCTTCGCCGGCCACGATGGCAAAACCGCCGCGCGCAACGCCTTCATCCAGCTTATCGCTCCCGGCATGGTCGCCCTCATCTGCGACATCATTGGCTTCATCACGATGATGGTCATCAAAATCACGACCATCCACGAGCTCGCCATCACCGCCAGCCTGGGCGTGGGCGTCATCATCATCACCAATTTTTTTCTCCTGCCGATTCTTCTCTCCTACCTGCATCTGCCCGACAGTTACGCGCACTGGGTCAAAGCTCGCCGCCAACGCACCGATGCCCGCTGGGCCCGCCTCGGCCGCGCCCTCAAACCCGGCCCCTCGCTCGCGATCGTATTCGTCTCTCTGGCCCTCGGCGTCTGGGCTTATTTCAAAGCTGAACACGTCCGCATCGGCGACACCAACGCCGGCGTCCCCGAGCTCCGCCAGAATTCCCGTTACAACACCGACAGCCGTCTCATCACCGAAAAATTTAGCATCGGCGTCGACGTGCTCTCCGTGATCGTCGAGACGATTCCCAACGGCTGCGTCGATCACGACGTCGTCACGCTGATGGATCAATTCGAGGGCCACATCCGCGCCATTCCCGGGGTCCAATCCGTCGTCAGCCTGACCACGGCCGCCAAGACCATCAACGCCGGTTTCAATGAAGGCTCCCTCAAATGGCGCGTGCTCCCGCGCCAGCCGCAGACACTCGCCCAATCCGTTTCCCCCATCGAAACTGCGACCGGCCTGCTCAACGCCGACGCCAGCGTGATGCCGATTTTGATTTTTCTCGCCGACCACAAAGCCGAGACGCTCCGCGCCGTCACCGCCGCCACCGAGGCCTTCGCCGCCGCGCATCCTTCACCCAAGGTCAAATTCCTCCTCGCCAGTGGCAACGCCGGGGTGATGGCCGCGACCAACGAAGTCGTCGCCGCCGCACAAACACCAATCTTACTCTGGGTCTTCGGCGCGGTGATCGCGTTGTGTTTGATCACGTTTCGCTCGTTCGCGGCGACGTTGTGCATCGTCGTGCCACTGGGAATCGTGAGCTTCCTCGCCTATGTGGTCATGGTTTACTTGGAGATCGGGCTAAAAACCTCCACGCTACCCGTCGTCGCTCTGGGCGTTGGCATCGGCGTGGATTACGGCATCTACCTTTTTGCGCGACTGGAAACGGCTATGAAATCCGGCGCCCATTTTGAAGACGCCATGATCATCGCTTTCAAAGACACCGGCGCGGCGATCGTCTTCACCGGCCTCACACTCGCGATCGGCGTCAGCTTGTGGATTTTCTCCGATCTCAAATTCCAGGCCGACATGGGAATTTTGCTCACGTTCATGTTTTTGGTAAACATGCTCGGCGCGATCATTCTGTTGCCCGCGATGGCGCGCTGGTTTTGGCGCCACCACTCTAGCCGCGAGTCCGCTCCGACCCAGTCGCAGGTGTGACCCGCGCGGCGCGGATTTTTCCGCGCTCGTCAAAACGCGCCGCTTCGGGCAAACGTTTGCACCATGTCCGGCGCCCCTGAATCTTCGTCTCGCTCTTCCCTTCTCACCGCCAGCCAGCGTCGCACGGTCGGCTTTGCGCTCACCCTCGCCGCTGTATTCGGTGCTCTAGCGCTCGTGATCACGGGTTTCATCGCGCTCGGGCACATGGTCAGTTTTTTTTCTAGCGTGCTGTGGCCATTGGCTGTCGCAGGTGTGCTCGCTCTGATGTTGCGACCGGTCGTCGATCTGCTCATCGCGCGGCTGCGTTTACGGCGCATCACGGCGGTCGTGGTGATTTACGGGACGGCATTATTGATCTGCGGCGGCACGCTCTTGTTGCTGCTACCGCCCTTGGTTGATCAGGTGCTCGATTTTATCGGCTATGCACCGACTTTGGGCGACCAAGCGAGTCTTTACATTGAAACGCATTATCCCGACTGGGTCACCTTTGCCCAACGTCAACTCGCTAACCCGATCGTTCGTCAAATCGCCGAAAACCTCGGCGGCGAAGTCCAGAATTTAGTAAAATATACCCTGCCTTCGTTGCGCTCGGCTGGAGGCGGGCTCCTCGGCGTTGGCGCTTTCGCGGCCCACCTCGCGATCATTCCCGTTTACCTCTTTTTCTTTCTACTTTCCGAAGGCGGTGATCCGACGAAAAACCTCCCCGACCATCTGCCGTTTTTAAAGCCCGCGCTGCGCGAAGATCTAGTCTTTCTAGTCCGTGAATTCATCGGCATCGTCGCTTCTTTTTTTCGCGGCCAAATGCTCATCGGCCTCATCATGGGCGCGCTGCTGGCGCTTGGATTTAGCATCATCGGATTAAAGTTTGGTCTCTTCATCGGCCTCTGCGTGGGCGTGCTCAACATCGTGCCTTATCTGGGCAGCATGATCGGCATCGCGATCACGCTACCACTCGCCTTCCTTCAACCCGAGGGCGGCTGGAAACTCGTCGGGCTCGTGGTAGCGGTGAAAATTGGCGTGCAACTCATCGAAGGCTGGGTGCTCACGCCGAAAATCATGGGCGCGCGCACCGGGCTGCATCCGGTCACAATTATTGTCGCGATTTTCTTCTGGGGCACAGCTTTTGACGGCATCCTAGGCATGGTGCTCGCGATTCCGCTCACGGCGTTTTTCGTGACCGCCTGGCGCTTGGCCAAACATAAATATTTCGCTGTGTAATTTACCCGTGGCTCGCGTTCCTTCGCCTCCCGTTGAATGCGCCCAATGTGGCGCCGAAATTCCGCCACAAGCCCATGCGTGCCCCGAGTGCGGCGCCGACGAGCGCACCGGCTGGCGCGAAACCTCGATCTACGACGGACTCGATTTACCAGATCCCGACTCGGAGCGCCCTGCGTCTTCACCCAAAAATTCCGGCGGGCTGGCTTGGTATTGGATCGTCACCGGAGTGGCGGTGTTACTGATTATCCTCCTTTCAGCTCTCGGCCTGCGCTGATCACAGAGCTGGGTATTGAAACCTAGGCAGATTAATTAGCTGACCGGCGCCTTTCGTCTTTCGTTTCACGGGCCTCGCCCTTTGCGTGGGACATGGCTTGGGAGATTCAGTTTCAACACGGCATTCATCTGCCCCAAATCGGCTGGTCCCTCGACGCGACCCGCCGCGCCGAGCGTGCCTTCGTTTCCCACGCGCACTCCGATCACATGGCCCGCCACGCCGAGGTCATCTGCACGCGACCGACCGCCCGCTTGATGCGCGCCCGCCTCCCGAGCAAAAAGCGCGTCGAGCACATTTTGCCCTTTGGCCACACCGAGCAACTCACCCCCGAGTGCACCGTCACTCTTCATCCCGCCGGACATATTTTCGGTTCCGCGCAGATCCTTCTCGATCACACCACGCACGGAACGCTGCTTTACACCGGCGATTTCAAACTCCTCCCGAGCCACGCCGCCGAACCCTGCGCCACCCCACGCGCCGATACCCTCATCATGGAGACCACCTTCGGGCTCCCACGCTACGTCTTCCCCCCCAGCGCTGAAATCATCGTCAACCTCGTGCACTTTTGCCGTGAAACCCTCGCGGCCGGCGCCACGCCCGTGTTGCTGTGTTATAGCCTCGGTAAAAGCCAAGAAGTCCTGCGCGCCCTCGCCGACTCTGGTCTACCGATCATGCTCCAATCCGAGACGCACCGCCTCACTCGCATCTGCGCGCAACTCGGGCTGGATTTCCCGCCGCACACTGAATTCGACGCAGCCACCCACGCCGGTCACGTCGTCATCTGCCCGCCGCACGCGCCCGGCCTCCTCAAACGGATCGCCGCTCCGCGCACCGCCTCGATTACCGGCTGGGCCCTCGACTCACGCCCGTTCCACGGCCAACAACACGCCGCGGCCTTCCCGCTCTCCGACCACGCCGATTACCCGTCGCTGCTGCGCTACGTCGAACTCGTCCAACCCAAACGCGTCTACACCCTCCACGGCTTCGCCAAACCCTTCGCCGCGACGCTGCGCGCCCTCGGTATCGCCGCCCAGCCCATCGGCACCGATTTCCAAACTGAACTCCCGCTCGCCTAGCCAATCTCCTAAAACTATCTTGCTTCGCTCGACGTCCCCATGACTCGCCTTTGGCTCGCTCTAATTTTTCTCCTCGCTCTCGCGTCCACTCCGCTCGCGGCCCAACCCGTCCTGCGCCCGGGCGAAGCGCTGACCTACCGAGTCGGCTGGAGCCTTTTTAGTAACGCCGGTGAGATCAAAATCTTCACCGAAAACTCCACGCCCGGATCTACTCCGCCGCACCTTCTCACCGTCACCACGACCGCCACCCGCGGACTCGCGCGCACCCTCTACGCCTTCGATGCCCGCGCTGAAGCCCTCGTCGACGCTCGCACCGGCCAACTCCGCGCCCACCTCGAAACCAGCACCACTTCGAATAAAACCACCCGCAACCGCACCACCTTCGACTACGCCGCCCGCAGAGCATTCTATCGCGATGAAGTTAACCCCGCCAAAAACCTTGATTACCCTCTGCCCACAGGCGAACCCCTCGACCTCATCCTGTGCCTGATCAACACCCGTACTTGGGACCTCAAACCCGGCGAACACCGCGACGCCCTCGTGCTTTTTCAAGAGGAAGCCTACGAGCTCACAATCCACGCCGTGCGCTACGAATCCATCACCACTCCGCTCGGCACGTTCAACACCCTCGTACTCGAGCCGCGCATGGAAAAAACTCCGCCCAAAGGCATGTTCAAACGCGGCACCGCCGTCCGTGTCTGGATCGCGCATAACGATCCGCGCCGTCTGCCGGTCCGCTTCGAGGTCGAATTCAAATTCGGTTCCGGTGTCGCCACGCTCACGTCCTACCAACCGCCTAGCGCCCCCACCTCCGATGCGCCGCATCCTCGTCCTTAGAGGCGGCGCGCTCGGTGATTTCATCGTCACCCTCCCCGCGCTCGCCGCGCTCCGCCAACACGCACCCGCGGCCCGCATCGAGCTCGCCGGCAACGCTTCCGCCGCCGCGCTCGCTGTCGCCCGCGGTCTGATCGACGCCGTCCATTCTCAACACGAAGCCCGCTGGGCCGCGCTCTACGAACGCGCCCCACTCCCCGCTGATTTCGCCACCTGGCTCGCGAGCTTCGATGTCATCCTCAATTTCTGGCCCGACCCCGACGCCGACCTCGCCCACCACTTACCGCTTCATCCCGCACAGACATTTTTAAGCGCACCCGCCCATCCGACCTGCGCGCCCGCCGCCGCCCACTACTGCGCACCGCTGCGAGCGCTCGGTATCGCCACTCCCACCATTTTTTACTCTCTGGCCGAGCGGACCGCGCTCTTTAAAACCCAGCGCATCGCGATCCATCCCGGCAGCGGTTCACCGCAAAAAAATTGGCCGCTCGAGCGTTGGCTCGAACTCGCCACGTGGCTCCGCTCCCACCACCACGCCGAACTACTGATCATCACCGGCGAAGCGGAATGCTCCACCACGCGCCTCGCCTTCGCCCCGCTCGGCGCCGCCGCCCACCAGCTCCCGCTCGAAACCCTAATCTGCGAATTCTCCACCTGTCGTCTTTTTCTCGGTCACGACTCGGGCATCAGCCATCTCGCCGCCGCGTGCTCCGTGCCGAGTCTGCTTTTTTTTGGCCCCACCGATCCTGCTATCTGGGCTCCGCCCGCACCGCATGTTCACTGGCTGCAGTCGAGCTCGAGCGTCGCCAGCATCTCCTTGGCCAGCGCTCAAACGGGCATCCGCTCCCTTCTCGGCGCCGCGTAGCCAAGGCAGGCGGGAACCGCGAGCGGACTTAGACGCTTCGCCGCGAGAGCGCGGTTTATCTTTGATTATCTGCGACGCGGCCTTTGATTGCGCGCCTTCCACGTTGAACGCCACCACCGCGACCACCTCCGCTACTAATAAAAAAGACGATCTCGCCCGCAGCTTCCGCCTGTGCACGGCCGACGGCATTGTCGCCATGCCCATCGTGACGATGTCGCTACCGGTCAATGTCTTCATCACCGCACTGGTCACCAAAGCCTTCGTATTACCCAAACCCGCGATTGGGCTACTCACGGCGATGCCGTTCATCGCTAATTTTTTCCAAATTTTCGCGGCACCGTTTATTGCCCGTTGGCGCCCACCGAAGACGGTCACTGTGACCGCCGCGTGCATCCACCTCGCCCTCTGGATGGTGCTTGGCGTAGGTTTGCCGTGGATACCGCGCACCGACCCTGCCGTCGCCGCGCGTTGGCTCATTCTGTGGTTTTTCGTCTCCAGTTGTTTCGCGGCCGTCGCCGGCGTGTCGTGGAATTCTTGGGTGCAGGAATGGGTTCCCGCCCGGCTGCGCGGCAAATATTTCTCCCGCCGCAACGCTTACCTCCAATTTTCCACGCTAGCCTTTTTATTTTTCGCGGGCTGGACGCTCGCGCACTGGGACTACGCCATTCCCGCCTTTCAGGCCGTAATCGGAGTTTCGTGCTTCGTCCGGATCTACTCGATTTATTGGCAATGGATCGCGCCGACGCGCAGCCTGCCGCGGGCGATTGCGCCCGTGCTTTCTCTTGGGGAGCAATTTCAGGTCCTCCAACGCAGCCGGTCGTTTCTTCTCTTCATCGTGTTCGGTTCCGTGTGGTCGTTCGCGGCCAATTGTTTCGGTCCTTTTTATCACGTGTTCATGTTTGAGCAGCTCAACTTTTCGGCGTTCGACGTCGGTATTTTGTCCACGCTCACCGCGCTTGGCGGCGCGCTCGCGCTCCCCGCGTGGGGGAGACTGCTGGATCGTTTTGGCAACAAGCCCGTCATGACGTTTGCGCTGATCACCTGGCAGCTCCAAAACTTCCTCTGGTGTTTCATCACGCCCGCCAACCGTGAATTACTTTACGGCATGTGGATCTTCGGCGGACTCACCAGCGCGTGTTTCATTTTAGGGCAATTTACGCTGCTGCTGCGCTTGCTCCCCGTCGAAGCCAAGAACCTCGCCATCGGCTTCAATCTCGCGGTCACCTCGCTGGTCGCCGCGGTCGCGCCGATCATCGGCGGTGGCGTCTTGCAATGGGCGCTGGCGCGCTGGAGCGACGACCTCGCGGTTTACCACGTTTGTTTTTTACTCCAACCATTGCTCTCCCTCGTCGCGGCGGGTATATTGCTGCGCGTGCACGAGCCCGCGGCGGGTTCGCTCACGATGGTCTTCGGCGCCATGCGCAACATCCGCACGCTCGGCGGCGTGCTCGGCTTGGATTTCTTGATCAATTACGTCTTTTACCGCGCCCCCAGCAAACGCCGCTAGTCGCCCAGACGGAGCGCAGTCCCAAGCTAATCGCTGCAATGAGCAAAGAGCCCGAACCCCAACATCAAACTCTATCCGAGGTAGCGGAAGAACGGCTGGCACGCGTCTAAGACTGGTAAAGGGACAGGAAAATGCGCCCTGTAACGAATTATTGAAGCAAGCGGGAAGTTCATGGACTGCTACTCTTTCGTCGTGGAATACGTTTTCTCAGCGCCGATCCCCCCGGTTTGCTATTAGCGGCTAACCATGCGGCATACCCAGCTTCATCCAAGTCATGTGCCGCTAGGGCCAGAGTTTGTATGGTGGCATCGACCTCTGCAGCCGCAAAAGTATATCCATTAAGTTCGAGAAAAAGGACTGCGGTCGTAAAACCGATCCGTTTATTGCCGTCCACAAAAGGGTGATCACGTATTAGCCCGAACGCATAAGCGGCGGCCAATTCGGGGATGCCGGGGGAGCCATAGGTCCATCGATGCAAGGGCCGGGAAAGGGCGGATTCTAACATGCCGGCATCCCGAATGGCAGCACCACCGCCAAACTCGGACAATAGACGGTCATGGAGGGTGCGAACCACCTCCGGCAAGACCCAGACCGGATCGTTCATTTCGCCAGTTCCCGAAGCGTGTTGCGGTACCGGTGAATCACATCCTCGGCCGCTTTCATTTGCCGTGCGAAGTCAGCCTGGTTATGCGCAATCCGAAAGCTACCATCAGGAGCATCCGTCAGTACGAGAGTACCGCCCTCTGCGGAATTTAGCCGCGCCAAGGCTTCTTTGGGCAACACGATGCCGACGGAATTTCCAATTTTACGTAATTTAAGTTCGAGGACCATTGATAAGTGGGTACGAGCGTAATAACACGGCGCTGACCCAGAAGGTCAAGGTGGAAGCGGGTTTCACTCATCAATTCGTTTAGAAACGTGATGAGTATTTCTTCGCGGGAGATTTTCTTAGGGGAGACTGAGGTTACCCCGATTTGACGGACACGAGTTGAGCCCAAAGAAAGGACTCAACCATGACAAAGAAGCAGGAAAGCGGGGCAACACCCCGGCAGTATGACGCCGCGTTCAAGGACGAGGCTGTGCGCATGTGGCAGACCAGCGGCCAAT
>CANFSZ010000028.1 GCA_947449835.1 Opitutia bacterium | reverse complement strand
TTTTTCCCTCTGAGCGCCGGGCTTTAATGGCGATGCCGTTAGCCCGGCGTTTTGCTGTCCAGACCACGCGGTCCGTTGCGATGGAATCGAGCTCGCGAGCTTCGATTGGGATTAAAAGTGGTCGGGGCGATAGGATTCGAACCTACGACCTCCTGGTCCCAAACCAGGCGCTCTACCAGGCTAAGCTACACCCCGATGCACGTCGCACAGCACGCGCCTTCAACGAACGTGTCAAGCCCGCGCCCAGATATTGCGCGCATCTTCAGGTTTCTTGATAATCTCTGCTTGCCTCGCCCCGCGATTGGCTCTCAGCTCAAAACTTAACTTCTTCACCATGGATACCATTTCTCGCGAAAATAACAGCATGTTGCCCGTCGGCGGCATCATTGTGGGCGTCGTTGCGCTCCTGCTCGGTGGCTACGCCGCTATGAGCCTCTCGAAGGTCAATAAGACCCTCGCCGCTCACGAAGAAAAGGTCGCCAAGGTCGACGCCATCGAAGCGCAAGTCGCTTCGGCTGCCGCCGCCTCCGACAAAGCTTCTAAAGACCTCGCCGCGCTGACCCGCTCGACGCAGGACGCTTTCAACCAAGTCGGTGGCGAGCTCGCTAAACAGAGCGCTGCGATCACCAAGCTTGAAGAATCCGCCAAGAAGCCCGTCGCGGCCGCTGGCAAAAAAGGCAGCGGCGAACCCGCCGTCGCCGGTCCCGGTGAATACGTCGTCAAAGCGGGCGACACCGGCACCAAGATCGCCAAGGCCAACGGCGTTTCCCACGCCGACTTGCTCACCGTCAACCCCGGTGTGAACTGGAGCAAGTTGAAGGTCGGCGACAAAGTGAAACTCCCCAAGAAGTAATTCTCCGGAGAATTTTCTCCTTCTCTTAAAACCTCCTCGTCCTCTGCGGCGCGGAGGTTTTTTTTTACCCATGAGCACTTCGTCCACGCCGGGAGCACCGGCCCGCTGGGAACATCTGGGGCAAAGCACGTTGGCGACGACACGTGTGCTCGACCTACGCAGCGTGCGGCTACGCCATCCGCGACGCGCCGTGGAACGCGATTTCGTCGTCATCGCCTCGGCGGATTGGTGTAATGTCATCGCACTTACACCCGACGGAAAGCTCGTGCTCGTGCGCCAATTTCGTTTCGGGATCGAGGAGTTTTCGCTCGAGATCCCCGGCGGCATCATTGATCCGGGCGAAGATCCGGTGACGGCGGCGGTGCGCGAATTGCGCGAAGAAACCGGCTATGCGGGAACGAGCGCGCGATTGCTGGCGAGCGTGCACCCGAACCCCGCCATCCAAAACAACCGCTGCCACCTCGTGCTCGTTGAAAACGCCACGTTGAGCGGCGCGTCGGAATGGGATCATGACGAGGAAATCGAAGTCGTGACGGCGCCAGTAGACGAGGTGCTCGGCTGGGCGCGGGCGGGCAAAATCACGCACAGCTTGGTCGTCTGCGGGCTCATGCATTTCGAGCCGATCTGGCGCGAGCGCACCGGGCGAGGCGTTTGACTTAGCGCGAGGGCGCATCTTTCTTAACGCTAATTTCACGATGCCTACGCCCGCCTTCGCCAACCACCCTGACGTCCTTGACGCGACTTCGTCCGGCGTGATTCCGGCGGCGTTGGAGCAGGAAGTGCGAAAAATCTACGAGCGGAGCCCGCTCTACGGCCGGCGTTTTCCGCTGCATAAAGACCCGTTGCAATGGGCGTGTTTTCAGGAAATCCCGGCGTTGTCCAAAAAGGACATCGTGGAAAACGGGCATCAGGCGTTCTTCGCGGATTACCGCGTGATCGAGCGCGGCCTCGCCGACAAGAGCTACGAATACGAAAGCACCTCTGGCACGACGAGCGGCCCGATGACGGTGATCATGGAAGAAGGCTGGTGGAATAAGCAGACGGATCGCGCCTATCTGGCTTCGCCGATTTTGCGGCAATTCGTCGGGCGCTATTATCGCAAGTGCGTCCTCGCGCCGATCGGTTGCTCGAGCAATCTTTGCCCGTACGAGGATCATCCGTTTCCGCACCGCTATTTCGACGGCACGGTTTACCTGAATCTCACGAGTGATCCGTTTGTGTTTCCCGAGAGCGAATGGGATCGGATCGTGCGCGAGTTGCAGGCCACGCAACCCGAGGTGATCGAGGGTGAGCCGGTTTATCTCGCGCTGCTCGCCCGCGCCGCCCAACGCCGGGGCGTGACGGTGCCGAGCGTGCGCGCAGTGATTTTGACTTACGGCAAAGCCAGCCTGCAACACAGCCGGCGCATCGCGGAAGTGTTTCCCGCGCCGCAAGTCGATCTCTACGGCTCAACGGAGGCTGGGTATCTTTTTGTCGGCGAAGCGTTCCAAGATAATCTCCAAGCGATCGACGCGAATGCGTTCATCGAGCTGGTGCCCTGGCGCGCGGATCTGCCCGATGTCGCGCAAATCTACGTGACCACGCGCGAGCGCGAGGCGATGCCGTTATTGCGTTATCACACCGGCGACATCGTGCAACGGCGCGCGACGGGGTTCCGCATTCTCGGCCGCGAGGGCAGCATTTATTTCCGGCCCGATGGCTCGCTCGTCGCCGCGAGTGACGTCGACGAGGTGTTGCCGGCGGCGTTTCGTTGCTGGCATTACACGTTGATCCAGACCGGCGAGTGGCGTTGGGATTTCCACTACGTCGCCGACGAAACCGCCGATCATGCCGCGATCGAAAGCGCTCTCGCCCAACTGCTCGGTTCCGGCGTGCGCGTGAACGCCTTTCGCCGCAAGTTCATCGCTCCGGCCGCCAGCGGGAAGTTCGCCCTGCTCAAGCCACTCGCTAAATAACACGACGGCGTAGCGCTCCGAGGCGGCGGCGGCTTCTGAAAAAGGTAAGGCCCACTAATAAGCAGGCAGGTGCGTTCCGGCCGCTTTACAAAGCAGCGATGCTGGGAAACTATAAACGTAGTATTCCCCTAACCCGCGCTTTTTCGATGAACCTTGTTGGCAACCTCTTCGGCTCTTCTATCGGCCGCAAAATCCTGATGGCCGTCACGGGCCTCGTGCTCATCGGCTTTGTCATCGGCCACCTTGTGGGCAACCTCCAGGTGTTTTCGCACCCCGACAAGCTCAACGGCTACGCTCACTTCCTCCAATCGCTCGGGCCCGCCCTGTGGTTCGCGCGCATCGGCCTGTTGGTCTGCGTCGCGATCCACATCTGGGCCGCGACCGTCCTCACCCTCGAAAGCAAACGCGCCCGCGGCGGCCAAGCCTACGGCGTGAAAACCTGGATCCAAGCCACCCTCGCCTCGCGCTACATGCGCTGGACGGGCTACGTGGTGCTGGCGTTTATCATTTATCACCTCGCGCACTTCACGCTCGGGACCGCGCAGAGCGCCACCTACAAAACCGCCCTGCCCGCCTACAAGATGGCGCAGGATTACCATGTGCTCGGCTTCACGGTCGTACCCGCCGGCACCGCCGTCCTCGATGTGCACCGCATGGTCATCCTCGGTTTTCAACCGCCGCTCGTCGCCGGTTTTTACCTTCTCGCGGTCGGCTTGCTCTCGCTGCACTTGCTCCACGGCATGGACAGTCTTTTTCAAACGCTGGGCTGGCGTAATTCTCGTTGGTCTAAATCCCTGCGCAACGTCGTCATCCTCGCCTGTCTCGCGTACTTCGCGGGCAACGCTGCGATCCCCGGCGCCGTGTTGACCGGTAAACTCTCCCCGGAATCCGCCGCCAAGTCCGCCCCTGCCGCGCACCACTAAAACCCCAAAGAACTTCGATCACCGCCATGGCCACCCTCGACTCCAAAATCCCGTCCGGCCCGCTCGCTGAAAAGTGGCGCAAGCACAAGACGGAGATCAAACTCGTCAACCCCGCCAACAAGCGCAAATACGAGGTCATCGTCGTCGGCGCTGGCCTCGCCGGCTCATCCGCCGCCTCCAGCCTCGCCGATCTCGGCTACAAAGTGAAATGCTTCGTGTTTCACGATAGCCCGCGCCGCGCCCACTCCATCGCGGCCCAAGGCGGCATCAACGCCGCCAAGAATTACCAGAACGACGGCGACAGCGTGCACCGCCTATTCTACGACACCCTCAAAGGCGGCGACTACCGCGCCCGCGAAGCCAACGTCCACCGCCTCGCCGAAGTCTCCGTCAACATCATCGACCAATGCGTCGCGCAAGGCGTCCCCTTCGCCCGTGAATACGGCGGCCTCCTCGCCAACCGCTCCTTCGGCGGCGCCCAAGTTTCCCGCACGTTCTACGCGCGCGGCCAGACCGGCCAACAACTGCTCCTCGGCGCTTACTCCGCCCTCTCCCGGATGGTCGGCGCGGGCGCGGTCGATCTGCACACCAACTCCGAGATGCTCGATCTCGTCGTGGTCGGCGGCCAAGCCAAGGGCGTCATCATCCGCAATCTTGTCACCGGCGAGATCAGCCGCCACTCCGCCGATGCTGTCATCCTCGCCACCGGCGGCTACGGCAACGTTTTTAACCTTTCCACCTACGCGCGCGGCTCCAATGCCACCGCCATCTGGCGCGCCTACAAACGCGGCGCTTGCATGGCCAACCCGTGCTACACGCAGATCCACCCGACCTGCATCCCCGTGAGCGGCGACTACCAGTCGAAACTCACCCTGATGTCCGAGTCCCTCCGCAACGACGGCCGCATCTGGGCCCCGAAGAAAGCCGGCGATACCCGCGCCCCCGCCGCCATCCCCGAGAGCGAACGCGATTACTACCTCGAGCGCCTCTACCCCAGCTTCGGCAACCTCGCCCCGCGCGACATCGCCTCACGCGCCGCCAAACGCATCTGCGACGAAGGCCGCGGCGTCGGCTCCACCGGCCTCGGTGTTTACCTCGATTTCGCTGACGCCATCAAACGCCTCGGCGAACCCGCCGTCCGCGAACGCTACGGAAACCTCTTCGACATCTACCACGAGATCACCGCCGAGAGCGCCTACAAGGCCCCGATGCGCATCTACCCCGCCGTCCACTACACCATGGGCGGCCTCTGGGTGGATTATAACCTCATGTCCAACATCCCGGGCCTCTTCGTGCTCGGTGAGGCCAACTTCTCCGACCACGGCGCCAACCGCCTCGGCGCCTCCGCCCTCATGCAAGGCCTCGCCGACGGTTACTTCGTCATTCCTTACACGATCGGCGACTACCTCGCCGGCCAGAAACCCGGCTCACGCCCCGCCGCCGACGCCCCAGAGTTCCAACAAGCCGAAGCCAACGTCCGCGGGCAGACCACGCGTTTCCTCGCCACCAAGGGCAAACAACCTGTCAGCCACTTCCACAAAAAACTCGGTAAAATCATGTGGGACCGCTGCGGCATGGCGCGCACCAAAGCCGGCCTCGAAGCCGCGCTCCAAGAAATCCCCGCCCTGCGCGAGGAATTCAACGCCTCCGTCAACGTCCCCGGCTCCGCCGACACCCTTAACCAATCCCTCGAACAAGCCGGCCGAGTCGCCGACTTCCTCGATCTCGGCGAACTGATGTGCCGCGACGCCCTCACCCGCGAGGAAAGCTGCGGCGGCCACTTCCGCGAAGAACACCAATATCCCGACGGCGAGTGCAAACGCGACGACGAGAAATTCGGCCACGTCGCCGCTTGGGAATACCAAGGCGAGGGCAAGACCCCCGTGCGCAACACCGAAGCGCTCAACTACGAGTTCACCAAGATGAGCCTCCGTAACTACAAGTAACCCTTACCCGTTCCCCGCCATGGTCGCTGCCTCCACTCTCAAAACCTTCTCTGTCACCCTCCGCGTCTGGCGCCAAGCCGGCCCCGCCGCCGCCGGTGCCTTCGTCAATTATCCCGCGAAAGACATCAGCCCGGACATGTCCTTCCTCGAGATGCTCGACGTCGTAAACGACGAGCTCGCCGCCCAAGGCATCGAACCCATCGCCTTTGCCCACGACTGCCGCGAAGGCATCTGCGGCACCTGCTCCTGCACCATCAACGGCAAACCCCACGGTCCCGGCAAAGGTGTCGCCACCTGCCAGACCTACATGCGCTCCTTTAGCGACGGTGACACCATCGTCGTCGAGCCCTTCCGCGCCCGCGCCTTCCCCGTCGTTAAAGACCTCGTCACCGACCGCGCCGCCTTCGACAAAATCCAGCAATCCGGCGGCTTCATCACCGCCCGCGCGGGTTCCGCGCCCGACGCCAACGCCCTGCCCATTCCGAAAGGCGACGCGGATCTCGCGATGGATGCCGCGCAATGCATCGGCTGTGGCGCCTGCGTCGCCGCCTGCAAAAACGCCAGCGCGATGCTCTTCGTCTCCGCCAAAGTCGGCCACCTCGGGCTCTTGCCCCAAGGCCAAGCCGAGCGCGATCGCCGCGTCCTCGCCATGGTCAACACCATGGACACGCTCGGCTTCGGCAGCTGCACCAACCAATACGAATGCAGCGCCGCGTGCCCGAAACTCATCTCGCACGATTTCATCGCGCGCATGAACCGAGATTACCTGACCGCCAGCCTGCGCTCTGCCTTCAAACCCGCCCCCGCCAACACCGGCGGCGGCGCCGCTTAAGCCGCCCGCTGCACCGCGACGAAGCCACTCCGACCGTCGATCTCGCCCAGCACTTGATCGCGCGTCGGAATCGCCGCTCGATCCTTCAAGAGCGTGGCCGCGTAGTCGTCCATCCGCACAAATTCGACGCCCGCCGCACGGCAACGCGCGAGCAGTTCTTGGAAAAGTTTCCGGCGGCCCATCCCTTCGATCTCGGCGTGGAGCGTGAACACATTCACGTGGTCTGCGCTCAATAACCCGAGGCAGTGATCCACGATTTTCTCATCGGGGTACTCGGGCCGACCCATCAATTCATCAAACGTCGGCAACGTGCTCGGGATTTCCAGCGTCTTGAAAACCTGCCCGTCGACGCGCGGGAAAAACGGCGCTCCGCCGCGCGCATCGCTCGCGTAGAGTAAGCCCGCCTCGTCGTACACCGCGCGACTCCGCACGTTACTCTGCCAGCCCGGCGCTCCCGCCGTCCGCGCCTCGGCCCCGAAGATCCGCAAAAACTCCGCCCGCGCAGCCTCAAATTCCGCGCGCACGCCGGCGAGCGGCATCGTCTGCACATAATCCTGCCAGCGGTAATGATTGAAACAATGAATCCCGACCTCGAACCCCGCGTCGCGCACCGCGCGCATCACGTCGGCATTGCGCCGGCCGATATGCGGCGCGGGCAACAACGTTCCGTTGAGCAGCGTGCGCACGCCGTAAATCTGCACGACGCTCGTGCGCGAAACTTTTTGAAAAAAACCCGGCCGCAACACGCGCGTGATCGCACGCCCCGTCTGATCTGGCCCGAGCGAAAACAAAAACGCCGCCGGCGCACCGACCGCCTGCAAATCAGCGACGAGGTTCGGGACGCCTTCACGCGTACCGCGATCGGTATCGACATCCACCTTGAGCGCGAGACGGAGGGACATGGTTAAAAGGTAGGGCGGGTTCCGCTGAGCCCGCCGAAAAATTCACGGACAGCGCAGCGCACCCAGCGGGCGCGCAACGCCACGTCGGAGTTTACTCGAGCTGATAATCTTTGTGCGCGAGATGGTAATCGAGCGTGAGTTTGATCGCCTTCTTGAGGCCGACCTTAGGGCTCCAGCCGAGACGCTTCTTCGCGTTGGCGATCGAGGGCACGCGTTTCTGGATATCTTGGTAATATTTTCCGAAATATTTGCCCGAGGGCACGATCACGGTCTTGGCCGCTTTCACGTGCGCAGCGTAGTCGGGATAATCTTTAAACGCCGTGATGATGTGCTTCGCCAGATCGGCGACGCTCACGTCGTTGTTGGGATTGCCGATGTTGAAAATCTGGCGTGAGGCGCAGCCGTTTTTGTTTTCGATGATGCGCAGGAGCGCGTCGACGCCGTCGTCAATAAACGTGAAGGAGCGGCTCTGTTTGCCACCGTCGACGAGTTGGAGCGGTTTTTTGAAGATGACGTTGGAGATGAACTGCGTGAAGAGGCGCGAGCTGCCTTCCTTGGGCTCCATGACGTCGTCGAGTTGCGGCCCGATCCAGTTGAACGGACGGAAGAGCGTGTAATCGACGTTGTCGCGCACGCCGTAGGCGTAAATGACGCGGTCGAGCAATTGCTTCGAGCAGGCGTAAATCCAGCGCTGGCGCTCGATGGGGCCGTAAACGAGGCTCGTCGTTTCTTCGTCGAGTTTGGCATCGGTGCTCATGCCGTAGACTTCGGACGTGGACGGGAAAATGATGCGCTTCTTGTATTTGGCGCACTGGCGGACGACGGCGAGGTTGGCCTCGAAATCGAGTTCGAACACGCGCAGCGGGTCTTTGACGTACTGGATCGGGTTGGCGATGGCGACGAGCGGGATGACGACGTCGCACTTTTTCACGTGGTACTCGATGTACTCGCGGTTGATCGTGATGTCGCCTTCGACGAACTTGAAGCGCGGATTGCTCAAGCTGTCCTCAAGTTTATGGGAGCCGATGTCCATGCCATAGACCTCCCAGTCTTTTTGTTTGAGAATCGCTCGGGTGAGCGAGCTGCCGATGAAACCGTTGGCGCCGAGGATGAGGACTTTGAGTGGCATGAGATTAAGATTCGAAATGAGGTTTGGGCAAAGCCGCGAGTTAGGCGAGCCTTTGTCCGACTTGAAAAATCGCAGGTGGCGCACCGCGCCATTCAATCCGCGTGAGTTCCAACGCGCCATCGCCCGTGGCGACGACGAGCGGCGCGATACAAAGCACTTCGCCGGGCGCCCCGCGGCGACCGCTCGTCGCGGGCGAGTCGGTCTCGGCCCACCACACCATTAACCGCGCACCGTCGATCTCGGTGAACGCGCCCGGATACGGATCGGTCACCGCGCGGATGAGATTAAAAATCTGCCGCGAGGATTGAGCCCACGGGATGCGCCCGTCCTCGGGTTTGCGGCCGCCGAAGTAGTTGGCCTGCGTCTCGTCTTGGGGCGTCTCGCGGACGGTGCCGGCGAGCAACGCATCGATCTGGCGCGCGAGCACCGCCGGCGCGCAAGGCAACACCTTGCGAAATGCCTGCTCCGCCGTATCGCGCGGGCCGATGTCCACGCCCGCTTGATCGACCACAGCGCCGGCATCCGCAGATTTCACCATGCGGTGCAACGTCATCCCGATGCGGGACTCGCCGTGGAGAACCGCCCAATTGATCGGCGCGCGTCCGCGATATTTCGGCAGCAACGAACCGTGCATATTCCATGCGCCGAGCGGCGGCAGCGCGAGGATCTTGGTCCCAATCATGTGCCGGTAATAAACCGATAAAATTAGGTCCGGCTGCAGCGCTGCGATGCGCTCGCGCCACTCGGGCGTGTTGACGGACTCAGGCGTGAAAACCGGAATGCCTTTTTCCCGCGCCGCGACGGCGGGCGTTTTAAACCAGATTTTCTCGTGCGGGTTGTCCTCGTGCGTGATGAGCGCGACGACGTTGTCCCCGCGCTCCAACAGCAACGAAAGACACGCGTAACCGACTTCGCTGTAACCGAAAAACAGGATGCGCGGTTTCACGCTCATTTCGTTTCGAGCACTTCCTTCACGTGGTAACGCTGACGCGCGCGAACGACTTGATAAGTGCGCCCAACGTATTCGCCAATCAGGCCGATGCCGATCATCGCCACGCTGAGCACAAAGAGCACGATCGCCAAGAGCGTGAATACCCCGAAGGTTTCGCGATCGAGGTTAAACGCGAAGCGCCGCACAAACAGCAGTACCACCAGCGCAAAACTCCCGAGCGAACTGAGTCCGGCAAACATCGTGAAATATTGCAGCGGCGCGATGGAAAAGCCGGTGATGAGGTCGAAATTCAAGCGAATCAGGCTGTAAAACGAGTAGTTGGAAACGCCGGCGTGCCGTTCCTCGTGCTTCACGCCGACTTCAGCCGGATTACCCGCAAAACTGTACGCCAGCGCGGGGATGAACGTATTTATGGCGCCGCTGCGCACGATGGCGTCGATCACCGCCCGCGAATACGCGCGCAACATGCAACCTTGGTCCGTCATCTCGATGCTCGTCGTTTTTTCGCGGACGTAGTTGATGACTTTCGAGGCGTACGTGCGGAAAAACGAATCCTGCCGATTCAAGCGATAACCGCCGACATAGTCGGAGCCGGCGTCCATCTGCGCGAGCAACTTGGGGATTTCCTCGGGCGGATTCTGGAGATCGGCGTCGAGCGTCACGATGATATCGCCGCGCACACGCTCAAAAGCCGCCATGATCGCCATGTGCTGCCCGTAGTTGGCGTTGAAATCGATGACCCGCGTCACGTCGGGCCGGGCCGCGTGTTGCGCGCGGAGCAACTCGATGGAACGGTCGGCGCTACCGTCGTTGGTGAAAATAATTTCGTAGCGGCGACCGATCGCGTCGAGCACCGGATAAAGCCGCGCAAAGAGCGTGGGGAGATTGAGCTCCTCGTTGTAAACGGGAATGACAATGGAAAGCGGGAGATTCGACGCAGTGCTCATGATTTTTTTGCCGCAGCCAAAATTGTAACGAGGGCATCAACGACGCGCGCCACATCAGCGGCGGTCATCGTGGGGAACAGCGGCAGAGTCAAAATGCTGCGGCAGATCGCTTCGGCGCGCGGACAATCGCCTTCTTTCGAGCCGAGCCGGCGGTAAATCGCGAAAAGGTGAATCGCGGGGTAATGCACGCCGGTGCCGATGCCGGCCGCGTGCAGTGCCGCCATGACGTCAGCGCGCTTCAACGCGGGCGGCAGCACGACTTGAAACATGTGCCAATTGCTCTGCGCAAAATCCGCCACCGGCAAACCCAGCCCGAGCGCCGCCGCACCCTTCGCGGCGAACGCTTCGAAGTAAGCCCGCGCCAATTCGCGCCGCTTGGCGTTGAACTCCTCGAGCCGAGGCAGTTGCCCGAGCCCGACGCGAGCGGCGACGTCCGTGAGGTTAAATTTTCCGCCAACGACCTCGACTTCCATGCCGTCGAAACCGGAGCGCACCACGCCTTGGAGACGATATTGCTCGGCGATTTTGGCTTCGGCCTCCGTATTCAACACGAGACAACCGCCCTCGATCGTCGTGATATTTTTATTCGGGTGAAAACTCACCGACACAAAATCACCGAAGGCACCGATGCGTTGGCCGTTCCACGTTGAACCCATCGACTGCGCTGCGTCTTCGATCACGCGGAGATTGTGTTTCTTGGCGATGGCGTAGAGGCGGTCGCGGTCCACCGGCAAACCCGCGAGATCAACCGGGATGATCGCCCGCGTCGCCGGCGTGATCGCGGCCTCGATGAGCGCGAGGTCGAGATTGCGCGTGACCGGATCGATATCGACGAAGACCGGCTTGGCGCCGACTTCGAGAATGACGTTGCTCGTCGCCACCCACGAAAGCGGCGTGGTGATCACTTCATGACCCGCGCCGATGCCGGCGATGCGCAGCGCGATTTCCATCGTACACGTGCCGGAGTTAAACACTCGCACAGGCCGGCCGCCGAAATATTCCGAGAGTTTGCCTTCGAGTGCTTTTACATTGGGGCCCGAGGTGATCCAACCCGAACGAAGCACCTCGACGACGCCCGCGATGGTGGCTTCGTCAAGCGTCGGCCGCGTGAGCGGCAAATAAGGCACGGCAGGCGTGGTGGCGGCAGGGACGGACATATCAGGGTTGATTACTAAAAAGCGTGTGGGCCGAGGACTGACCGAGCAAATGATAACGAAACGACGGATCGGCGAAGAGTTCCTTCAGGTCCTTGGTGCGCGCGACGGCGAAAATGCGCCCAGACTCCGTCCATTGCCGGCGAAACTCAGGTCCATCAATAAATCGCCCACTCGCCCGCGCCGCCGCGTCGATCTCGAGCTCCAGTTCGCCCTTGAAGGCCACGGTGCCCACCGTGCGTTGCGCGTAAAACGTGAAGTCGTGAAAAAACTCCGCGTAGTGGTAAATTTTGTCACCCAGTTTGATTTTCTGCACGACGATCGCCGCGAGTTCCTTCGTGCCGGGCTTCTGAATGTGCGGCGCGGCCAACATCAGACAAAAATAAAGCCCGAGCGCCGTGGCGATCATCGCGCCCAAAGCCCCGCGCACACCGCGGCGCCGCGCCCACCACGGAGCCGCCACCCCGCCGACGAGCAAAACCGCCGCCATCGCAAACGCATACGGTCGCAACAATTCCGCCTGCCCCGGCTCGCGGATTACCCCCGGTTTCACGACCGCGACGACGAGCGCCACCGCCAGCAACCCGCTCACAAAAGCGAAACCGTTGAGCCCCGCGCGCAACCGCGTCGCCGCGCCATCCGCCCAACGTCGCGACCACCAACCGCCGATTAAAACTGCGAGCGGCGGAAACACCGGCAAGATGTACGGGATCAATTTCGACTGCGACTTGGAGAAAAACAAAAACACGAAGCCCGCCCAAACCACGAGGAACCAGGCGTCGGCATTTTCCTTCCGCTTCGCCCAACCACCCGCGAGCGCCTCGCGCAAGGCCGCCGGCAGAAAACCCATCCAGGGAAAAAGTCCCAGAATCACGATCGGGATAAAATAGTACCACGGCTCGTAGCGCCCGTGCGTCGTCGTCGTAAAGCGCTCCCAATGTTCATGGATGAAATAAAACTGCGCCCACGTGTCGTTGCGCTGCGCCGCCAAGATATGCCACGGCGCCGCGATCGCCAAAAATAACGCGATGCCCGACGGCAGATGCAGCGGCCGCAGCCGCTTCCATTGATTAAAAATCAACAGCCACAAAAACATCACCGCGCCGGTCACGAGAAAGCCGATCAAGCCCTTCGTCAGCGTCGCCAGCGCTGCGCTCGCGTAGAGTCCGTAAAACAACCACCGCCGACGCGCGCCCGGAGCCTCTCGCACGCCGAGGATAAAACAAAACAACGTCGCGCACATCAGCATCGAAACGGCCATGTCGAGAATCAGAATCCGCGAAAGCGCGAAAAACAGTAGCGAGGTTCCAAGCACCACCGCCGACGCCAAACCCACTGCGCGGCCCTGCCAACGCCGCGCCGCCGCATAGGTCAGTAACACGCCGCCGAGGCCGCTCAGCGCCGGCATGATGCGCACCGCCCATTCGTTAAACCCGAAAACCTGCAGGCACCCCGCCACCGCCCAATATAAGAGCGGCGGCTTTTCGAAATAGTTCACGCCATTGAGCCGCGGCGTGACATAGTCCGAGCTCGCGATCATCTCGCGCGGGATGGCCGCGTAGCGACCTTCGTCGGGATTGGAAAGTGGATGCCCGCCCAAGAACGCAAAATAAAGGACGCCAAAACCGACCGCGAGAAGCAGCAAATCGCGCCGCCAAGATTGAGGTGCGGCCGATGGAGCGGTGGAGTGGTTTGGCATATTAAGCAGAAACTCGATTCAGAGCACGGGGACCACGCTGGCGATTTTTTTCGTGCGCCCGCGGCCGCTTCCTCGCCATATGACGCCATGGCTTCGGCGAAACCTTTCACTTTCATCTGCGGGCAGGACGATTATCTCGTCGGCCGGATGGGCGCGGAGCGTTTCGCCGTCCTCACCGCCGAGCTCACCGACGAATTTGCGCGCGAGACCGTCAACGGCTTCGCCGCTAACATGAGCGAGGTCGAGTCCGCGCTGAACCGTTTCCGCGAGAGCGTGCAGACCGTGTCGATGTTTGGCGGCAAACGCGTCGTATGGCTCAAGGACGTCAATTTTTTGGCCGATAGCGTCACCGGCCGCGCCGAAGGCACGCTGAAACTGGTGGAGGATCTCCAAGAGCTCCTGACGAGCGTGAACCCCGAGGAAACTTCGATTTTGATCACCGCCTCGCCCGTGGATCGTCGCCGGGCCTTCCCGAAGTGGTGCGAAAAAAACGCCGACTTCGCGCTCGCGGGCGGCGACGGAGATGACGCGGGCGAGGCCTTGGCCGGCGTCGCGCTCGCCGAAGCCCAAAGCCTCGGCGTCTCGTTTGCCCCCGGCGCCCTCGAGCTGCTCCTTCAAAAAGTCGGCGCCAATACCCGTCTCGTCGTCGAGGAAACCCGCAAACTCGCCGCGTACGCGCAACCCGCCGCGCCCGCCGCCGCACACGGTCCCGGCGCCAAAATCGAGGAAGCGCACGTCGCCGAGCTCACGCCGAACGTCGCGGCGGGTGATTTTTTTGAAGCGGCGGAAGCGTTTTTCAGCGGCGACCTGAAGTGGACGCTCAAAGCGCTGCACGGCCATTTCTTCAGCGGCGGCGATGCCCGTCCGATCATCAGCGCCCTGCAAAATCGCAACCGCATCCTCCTCCAAGTCCGCGCGCTCCTCGACAGCGGCGAGGCCCGCGTGGGTGCCCGCGGTCTCGACGGTCTGCCCAAAGCCCAAGCCGCGTACGGCAAGCACTTCATCGGCGCGACCGAGAAGAACTCGTTCAACCTCTTTTCCCAAAACGCTTGGTACGTCGGCAAACTCGCCAGCAGCGCGAAGCTGCCCTCGCTGCGTCGCTTGATCGATAACCAGCAAGAATTCATCGTCGCGTTTGAGGAAATCATTCGTCGGCCGAACCACGCGCAGGAAGAGGTGTTGCGCGAGCTCGCCGTGCGTTGCCTCACGACCTGACCCGCAGACGCGACCGCTGGGCGGCGGAAGCAGGCGAAGATTTTCCGTTGGCCTCAGCGCCTTCGGGCCCGCTTACTCGTTTTTTTAACCGTGCACGCCTCCAACGCCACCGCCGCAGATTCCGCCATCCCCAACGTCCTCGCCGAGCGCTACGCCTCGGCCGCGATGAAATCCATCTGGTCGCAACACGGGCGCGTCGCCCTCGAGCGCGATTTCTGGATCGCCGTCATGAAGGCGCAGCGTGATCTCGGCGTCGCCATTCCGGCCGCCGCGATCAAGGACTACGAACGCGTTAAACATCAGATCGACCTCGCCGCCATCGCCCGGCGCGAACGCGTCACGTTGCACGACGTGAAGGCCCGCATCGAGGAGTTCTCCGATCTCGCCGACCGCCAGTTCATCCACCTCGGCCTCACCAGCCGCGATCTCACCGAAAACGTCGAGCAGCTGCAGATTTTCAGTGCGCTTAAAGTCGTGCGTTTCAAAACCGCCGCCGCGCTGCTCGCGCTCTCGCGCCAAGCCTCGAGGCACCGCGGCCTGATGCTCACCGGCCGCACGCACAACGTCCCCGCCCAACCCACTACCCTCGGCAAACGTCTCGCGATGTTCGGCCAGGAACTTCTCGGCGCGTTCACCCGTATCGAGGAACTCGTCGCGCGCTATCCCGTGCGCGGGCTCAAGGGCGCGGTCGGCACGCAACTCGATCAGCTCACGCTGCTCGGCGGCAACGCCAAGAAAGTCGCGACCCTCGAGGCTCGCGTCATCAAGCACCTCGGTTTCAACGCGTCGCTCGATGCAGTCGGGCAGGTTTATCCGCGCTCCCTGGATTTCGAAGTCGTCACCGCGCTCCACCAACTCGGTGCGGCCGCGGCGAGTTTCGCCACCACGCTCCGGTTGATGGCGGGCGCCGGCTTGCTCACGGAGGGTTTCCAAGCGGGCCAAGTCGGCTCCTCCGCGATGCCGCACAAGGTCAACGCCCGCAACTGCGAGCGCATCTGCGGCTTCTCCACGATTCTCTCCGGCTACGTCGCCATGACCTCCGCACTGGCCGGCCACCAATGGAATGAGGGCGATGTTTCCTGCTCCGTGGTGCGCCGCGTCGCCCTGCCCGATGCGTTTTACGCGATCGACGGCCTCCTCGAGACATACCTCACCGTGCTGCGCCAGATGGACGTGTTCCCCGCTGCCATCGCCGCCGAGAACGAGCGCAACCTGCCCTTCCTCTCGACCACCACGATCATGATGGAAGCCGTGAAACGCGGCGCCGGCCGCGAGACCGCGCATGAAGCCATTAAAGAACACGCCCTCGCCGCGGCGAAAGCCCTGCGCTCCGGCGAAGGCGACGCCGATCTCCTCAACCGCCTCGCTGGCGACCCGCGCATCGGCCTCAACTTAAAAGATCTCCGCGCCATCCTCGCCGACAGCGCGCGTTTCGTCGGCGCCGCGCCGCAGCAAGTCGATGCCTTCGCCGCCACCGTGCGCCCCCTCGCCAAACGCTACCCTGGCGCGGCCGCTTACCACCCCGCGCGCTTATTATAATGCTGCCCGCGGAATCTGGCCCCTAGACCTGACTTGGGGAGGGCCGGGAAATTTTCGTTTGCTTCCGCCGCTCCGCACGCGCTTTCTCTCCCATTCTCGCAGTCGAATCCCCGTATAAATTTAACACCACACTATCATGGCTGAACTCGTAGGAAACGTTTTGGTGGGCCAATCCGGTGGCCCCACCGCCGTCATTAACGCCAGCGTCGCCGGCATCATTGCCGAAGCGCTCAACCATGAGTGCATCGAGGAGATTTACGGCACGCTCAACGGCGTGCTCGGTATTCTTCAAGAAGACCTGATCGACCTCGCGGCCCAATCCCAACAGCAGATCCGCGCCCTCAAGCACACGCCCGGCGCCGCCCTCGGCACCTGCCGTTACAAACTCAAGAAGCAGGCCGATTTCGACCGCGTCCTTGAAGTCTTCAAGGCGCACAACATCCGCTACTTCTTCTACATCGGCGGCAACGACTCCCAAGACACCGCCGACAAGATCTCCAAGCTCGCGCAAGCGCAGGGCTACGGGCTCCGCGTTATCGGCGTCCCGAAGACGATCGATAACGATCTCCCCCTCACTGACCACACCCCCGGCTACGGCTCCGTCATCAAGTACCTCGCCACCACCGTGCGCGAACTCGCTTGCGACAACGAGTCCATGGGCCAAGGCGACCTCGTTTCCATCATCGAGGTCATGGGCCGCTCCGCCGGTTGGATCGCCGCTGGCGCCACCCTCGCCAAACGCAAAGATCACCCGCACGATCCGCCCCATATCATCCTCCTGCCCGAAGTTCCTTTCTCCCAAGAAAAGGTCCTCGAGGACGTCAAACGCGTGCTCAAACGCGAGAAATTCTGCCAAATCGTCGTAGCCGAAGGTCTCGTTGACGCCGACGGCAACTACCTCGCGGCTGATGCCGCCACGGACGCCTTCGGCCACGCCAAACTCGGCGGCGCCGGCGACGCTCTCGGTGAGATCATTGAAGCCAATATCCCCGGCGTCAAAGTCCGCGTCGCCAAACCCGGCATCACCCAGCGCGCCGCGGCTCACGCCGGTTCCAAGACCGACGCCGACGAAGCGTTCCTCGCCGGCCAAGCCGCCGTCGAAGCCGCAATTAACGGCGAGACCGACAAGATGATCACCCTCGTACGCGGCGACACCGAGCACTACAGCGTTGAGACCGGCCTCGCCACCTTGAGCGAGATCGCCAACGGCGTGAAGAAACTCCCGAAGGATTGGATCAACGAAGACGGCGTGAGCATGAACTTCCAGTTCCTCCGCTACGCCCAACCTCTCATCGTGGGAGAAGTCGCCGTGCCTTACGTCGATGGCGTGCCCGTGTTCGCCAAGCTCGATAAGTCCCGCGTCGACAAGATCCTCCCGGCCTACGAAGTCTGAGTCGATCTAGGCCTAAGACTAGGTTTCAAAAAGAGCGGTTCTTCGAACCGCTCTTTTTTGTGCCCCGCGCCTGCCTTTCGCCCGCCCGCGCTACCGCAGGCACGCCGCGAGCAACCGCTCATGCACCGCCGTCGCCGCGATGGGTTCATCCCCCGGCGTCGCCCCCGTGCCGATCAACACCGGCCACTCCGCCGCATCCGCCGGACACGTCCCGTGAGAACCTTTCACCAGCGACGGATCGAGCGAGATCACATCCATCAGCATCCGGAAGCCGAGCGCCTTGCGCGCCAGTTTGCCCAAGACCTTTAATTTCGGAAAGCGAATCAACGGGTCCACAAACAGCTCTACCGGATCGTAGCCGTACTTGCGGTGGATATCGACGCAGCGCGCGAAATCCGGCGCCCGCGCCGCGTCGTCCCAGTAATAATAAGTGAACCACGCGTCCTCCGTCGAAAACGCCACGAGGTCGCCCGACTGCGCGTGATCGAGCCCAGCCGCGCGTTGCCCCGCCGCGTCGAGCACGCGCGCCACGCCGTCAACGTCCTCAACCGCCGCCCGCACCGCCGGGAGCAACGAGCGATCGTTCACGTAAATGTGCGCCACTTGATGATCCACGATGGCGAAGACCTTGCTCGCGCCGCAGTCCAACAACTCCAGCCCGAGTTCTTCCTTGATCGTGATCCAGCCGCGCGCACGAAACACCCGGTTCAACGCGATCGTGCGCTTCACCGCCGTGATCCCGTACTCCGAAAGCACAACCGAGCGCACGCCGCGCTGCGCGTAAAAATCCATCAGCCCGCCCGCGACGCGATCAATCTCGCGATAGTCCGCCGCCATCCGCGGATCATCCGGCCCGAGCCGCTGCAGGTTGTAATCCAAATGCGGCAAATAAACGAGCGACAGGTCCGGCCGATGCCGTTCTTCCACCCACTCCGCCGAGCGCGCGATCCACTCCGACGACGCGATCCCGGCCCGCGGACCCCAAAACGCCGGAAACGGAAACGGCCCGAGGTCCGCCTTGATCTCGTCACGCAACCGCATCGGGTGCGTGTAAACATCGAACACTTTGCGCCCGTCCGCCGGATACATCGGGCGCGGCGTGATCGACCAATCGACCGATGAATACATGTTGTACCACCAAAATAATTTCGCGCACGTAAACCCCGGCCGCCGTTCGCGCAACGTCTCCCACAGCTTCGGCCCTTGGACGACGTGGTTCGACTGTTTCCAAAAATGATGCTCCGCGAGCGTGCGATCGTACCAGCCATTCGCCACGCAACCGTGGCCCGCCGGCGTGCGCCCGGTCAGATACGTGCTCTGCGCCGTACATGTCACCGCCGGCAACACGGGTTTTACCCGAATCAATCCCCCCGCTTGCGCCGCCGCGAGCAGCCGTGGCGTATCCGGCCCCAACCCGCGCGCGGTGAGCCCGACGACATTGAGGATCGCCGTACGCTCAGCCATATCGCTCCCGCAATTCATCGAACGCCGCCTTCACCACCGCGCCGTCGATTTCGTGAATGTCCTGCCGCACGCCCGGCGCTCGGATCATCGGAATCGTCAACCGGCCGCCGAGGTGCTCCCGAAATTCTTCCAGCCCATCCAACATATCCTGCCGGCCCGTCGCGCTGCGGATTTCTTTCACCGGTGCGAACAACTCAAAACCGAGCGCGCAAATCACCCCGAGAATACGCTCCGCCTCGGCCTCCGGCAGCATTCCGGTGCGACGAGCGTAAATCAGATCAATCGACATGCCCACGGCGACGGCTTCGCCATGGCTAACGCGAAATTCCGTGAGCTGCTCCAACTTGTGCGCCGCCCAATGCCCGAAATCCAACGGCCGCGCGGAGCCGCGTTCAAACGGATCGCCGCCCGTCGCGATGTGCTCCATGTGCTGCCGCGCGCTTTCGCGGATCACCGCTTCAAACGCTTCAGGTTCAAATTTCGCCAACGCCGTGACGCGCGACGCGATAAATTCGAAAAACTTCGCATCGCGGATCAGCGCGACCTTCACCGCTTCGATCAAGCCCACGCGCCGTTCGCGTTCGGGTAACCCGCGCAGAAAATCCAGATCGTTAATGATCGCGTGCGGCACGCCGAAAGCACCAAGCCAGTTTTTCTTACCGAAATAATTCACGCCATTTTTGACGCCCACGCCGCCGTCACCTTGGCTGAGGCTCGTCGTCGGTAAACGCACGAGCGGAATCCCGCGATGCGCCGTCGCCGCCGCGAAACCGACGAGATCCAGCACCGCCCCGCCGCCCAGCGCGATCACGTACGAATGCCGGCAAAGGCCCGCGGCCTCGATCGCGGCCCAAATAGTTTCGAGCTGCGAAAAATCGTTTTTTACCGCTTCACCGCCGGCCAAGGCCACGGGCTCCGCGGCCAGCCGGATCGCGTCACCGCGCGCCGCAAACCAGCGCGTGATCTTCGCCGCGATGCCCGGAAACGCTTTCTCCAAGCCAGCGTCCCAAAATACCAAGGCGCGGATGCGTTCGCCCGGCTCCCGGGGCGTGAGCGTCTGCTCGAGCGTGAGATTTTCCGGCGCGAACACGTCGCGCGTGAAAATCAGCCGATGCTCATTGTGCAGCGTGATGGGGAAAGAAACGACGGAGGAGGACTCGGCCATGGACGTGAGAGAATTTGCCCGCATCCCGCGCGACACCGCAAGGCCGCAATCGCAAGCTCAACTCGAAGCCGCTTTACGCTGCGCCCACTTGCCGAGCGGCACCGCGGCCGCGCAACCCACCGCCGGAATCACCGCCATCGTTGCGAGTAGCGCCACCGCATCCACGAATGGAATAAACGCGAGCATCTTACGGACGATTTTCCCGAGCTTTTCCGCCGGCGCGCCGGGGTGATATTCGCGGCGAGCGAGCAAACTCAGCACGACGATATAGACAAACAGCGCGACGAGCCACGCGACGAAGGCCGGGCCGATCTTCTGGCCGGGCAGCGTCGCCAGCGTTACCGCGAGCATCACGCGGCAACCAGCCATCAACACGACGGAGCCGGTCCAGCGTTTGTGGAGCCAATCGTAGAGCAAAATCGTCGCCGCCAAACCCGCCGCAGCGAGCGATGAGGCGCCGAGAAAAACCAACACGCTCAGCCCCGCCGCGAGTTGCAACGCGCCGACCCCTGCGACCGTCGAGCGCGCGATGAGCCCGCGCGGAATCGCACGCTCGGGCCGATGTCGGCGATCAAAGTCGGCGTCGAAAGCGTCGTTGAGCGTCGTGCCGCCCGCGTAGGCGAGGCTGCCGGCGAGTGCCGCGAGCAGGAGCAAATTGAACGCCGGCCACGCACCCACGACAGGCGCGGAAAGCACGAGCGCGGCGAGGACATTGCTCCACACCGAGGGGAAATTGCCCGCGCGGGCGAAATCGAGCCAGAGGCGAAACGGGGACGCGCTCATCGATGCAAGATCAGGCGAGGCCGCGGGCGCGGAGCGCGGCGAGCGTCCAATCGTATTCGCCCACGAGTTGATCTTCGATGCTCACGCGCAACGCGGGCGGGAGCACTTCCCACGTGTAGGTTTCCATTTCGGCGTGTTGGCAGGCGGTCGGATGCGCCTGCATCCAATCCAGCGCGCCGAGCAGATGGTCCCGCGTGTCGCCAAACGGCGCGCCGGGCGCTGCGTGCAGCGGCAGATGAAAATGGACGCGCCACTCATCATCCGGCTGCGCGGGCGCGGCGTCGGCGAGCGCATCAGGCAGATCGACGTAGCGCCGGCGCACGGTACCGGTGACAGCGGAGCCCACGACGACTTGGTGGAGGTACGTCGGCTCGACAAACGCGGCGAGCGCGGCGCGACCGGCGGCATCGGGTTTTACACGCAGCGCGGAGCTGATGTGAATTTTACTGAGGCGCAGGCCGGCGGCGACAAGACGATCGAGCGCGACGGGCGCCGATTCAAATTCCACGCCGAGGTGGCAACAATCGTAGTTCACGCCGACGCGGCGGAGCAGTCCCTCGGCCTCGACGGCGTGATCGCTCGCCCGCCAGGCGTTGAAAAAATCCACGGTCTCGGGCGTCGTCTCAAACGTGCAGCACGGTTCCGGCTCGAGGCCGAGATGAAGGTCGCGGCCGGTGCGTTCGGAAAGTTCAGCGATGGTGCGGCCGATCGCGGTGACGTTGGCGAAAATCGCGGCGCGGCGCGCGGGATCATCTTGGGTCCAGGTTTTGAACGAGCCCGGGACGGTGCTCACACTGCCGGCGACGCTCGCAGGGACGAGTTGCGCGATGAGGGCGAAGAGGCGTTGCGTGTACGCGAGGCGCTCGGGCGTGGACCAATCCGGCGCGTATACTTGCTCCTTCACGCGCGTGCCGTGGAAGCTGCCGTAGGGAAATCCGTTGATCGTAAAAACGTAGCAGTCGTGCGCGTCGAGCCAGTGGCGGAAGGCGGTGAGCGCGGCGGGTTGCGCGAGCTCTTCGGCGGCGCGGGCGCCGAGGCGCAGTCCGATCGCGTACGGGCGACCGGCGGCGACGCGGCGGCGCACGACGAGCGTGTGGCGCTCAAGCGTTTCAAACGTCTGCGCCCACGTTTCGCCGCGGTGGACGTTGGTGCAGTAGGCGAGATGCAGGCCGTGGTTGAGTTGCATCCGACGAATCAAGCGCCGAGGCGAAACTTCGGGCACTGCGAGAGGAAGCGCACGGGGTTTTGGTAAAGCACTTGATCGACGTACGCAGCGGTGTGGCCGCGGCGGCGCATTTCAAACGCGGCCTTCGGGACGGCGAGCGGATCGCTCACGCCCCAATCGCAGGCGGAGTTGAGCCAGATGCGGTCGTGGCCGGAGGTTTCCAACATATCCACAGCGCGGGGCGGCGAGGATTTGGAATCGGGATAAAGTGTGATGCCGGCCCAAAAACCGCGGTCGAGGACGAGGTTCACCGTGTGTTCTTCGACGTGGTCGATGATGACGCGTTCGGGTTTCACGCCCGGATGCGAGCGGAGTAAATCGACGATCAAGCGAGTGCCTTTGAGTTTGTCCTCTAGGTGGGGCGTGTGAACGAGAATGAGTTGGTTGTATTTCACCGCGAGGTCGACGTGTTGCTCGAAGACCTTGAGCTCGTTGCGCGTGTTGCGGTTGAGACCGATCTCGCCGATGCCGAGGACGTTGGGCTTGGTCAGGAATTCCGGAATCATCGCGAGGACATCCGCCGCGAGGGCGAGGTCTTCGGCTTCCTTCGGGTTGATGCACAACCAGGCGTAATGCGGGAGGAGAAATTTCGCGGCGCGGGCCGGTTCGTACTCGGTGATCTGGCGGAAATAATCGCGAAAACCATCAGCCGAGCTGCGGTCGAAGCCGGCCCAAAACGCAGGTTCGCAGACGGCGACGCAACCGGCCGTGACCATCGCCTGATAGTCGTCGGTGGTGCGGCTCACCATATGACCGTGGGGCTCGATGTAGCGCATGGTCGGAAATTATTTAGCCCGTTTGGGGGACGAAGGTTTTTGCCACGCGCCGAGGGCGGCTTTGCCGGACGTGATGGAGTCGGGCTGCGTGGTGGGATCGCTGAGTTGCTCGAGTATGCGGCGGGCGCGGGCGGGTTTACCGTCGACGAGAATTTTGGCGGCTTGGCGCAGAGCGGCGCAGCGGAAATCGCCGGCGGCGCCGTAGCGTTCGACGCGGTCAAGGAACGCCGCGACCTCGATGAGCTTGGCCCGCACCGGCACGAAACTGTGATCCACGACGGCGCGTTGGGCGGCGGCGGCGGGCAAGCGACCCGAGGTGCGGGAAGGGCGTGGCTTTGTCATGCGAAGAGAAAAAGTTAAAAGCCCGAAGGCGGCGGGGAGGTCAAAGTAAACTCAGGGCTCGCCGCAAATCAAACGGCGCGCTCGCCGGTGAACTCAGTCGAGGCCGAGGTGTTTGAGCGCGGCGGGCGTGGGTCCGTCGTAGGTGGCGAGCGGGACGTTGCCGACGTAGCCGAGGTCTTTCATCCCTTCGGGGGTCGTGTAAAAACCGCCGGAGGTGAGGTCGCGGAATTTAGTAAAAAAGAGCGCGGCGGTTTTGAACTCGGGCTTGGCCTTCGGGATGTAGCAGATGTCGTCGCAAAGGGCGCGTTGTTGGCCGGCGACGAGATCGGCGAAGTCGTTGCCGAAGCGTTTCTGGGATTCGGCGTCGATCCAGACAAGGCCGTCGATAATGAGGGCGCGGTCTTTGTCGTGGCCGGGATAGGGCGCGCTGATCCATTCGTCGATGAAGTCGGGCACGCCGACGGCGGAGGCGGCGGGGGATTTCGCGTCGGCGGGGATGATGACGTCGCAGAGCGCGGTGGCGGTGCGGCGTTGACCGGCGGTAAACGTGAGGGGCCAGAAATCGCCAGGTTTGTAGTTTTTGTTGAGCTCGGGGTCGGTGCCGTAGCCGACGGCGGCCTTGGTCGCAGCGGGGACGGCGGCGGCGGCGGCGGCGGCGCGGTCCATGATGGCGATCGAGGCAGCGGCGGTGAGCATCCACTTGATGGCGGTGCGGCGATCCAGACGGGGCTGCGGGGAAGAATCGGACAGGGTCATGTTAGAGGTTTCCTTTCTTCATTTCGGCGAGAAGGTAATCGCTGGCGCGCCAGGCGAGCGCCATGATGGTCAGCGTGGGGTTTTTGTCGGCGTTGCTGGCGAAGGGGCCGCCGTCGTTGACGAAGATGTTTTTAACATCCCAGGTTTGGCCCCATTGGTTGGTAACGGATTTTTTAGGGTCGACGCCCATGATGGTGCCGCCGACTTCGTGGATGATCTTGCCGCCGGGCTCGATAGCTTGGAGGCCGGTGGCGTCGAGTTTGTTGGGTTTGCCGCCCATGGCGGTGATGATCTCGGCAAACGTGCGCTGCATGTGCGCGGCTTGGCGCGTCTCGTGGTCGGACCATTTCCAGTGAAAACGCAGGACGGGCGTGCCCCATTTGTCTTTCACGGTGGGGTCGAGGTCGCAGTAGGAATCGGCGTTGGGGATCATCTCGCCGCGGCCGGCGAAGCTGACGAAGGTGCCGTAATAGCGGCGGGCGTCTTCCTTGAATTTGCGTCCGTAGCTGCCTTCGGTGAGGCCGGCGACGGCCGTGGCGGCGCCGAGGCCGGGCATGCTGCGACCTGTCTGGAACTCGATGTGGTAGCCGCGGGCGAAGTCGAGTTTGCCGGCTTTTTGTTCCTGATAGAGCCACCACGGGACATACATGTGGGCGCCGCCGGCGCCGTCCTCGTTGTGGGCGGGCATGTTTTCGAGCAGCGGGATTTGACCGCCGAGGCGCGCGCCCACAGTGTCCATGATGTATTTGCCAACGAGGCCGCTGGAGTTGGCGAGGCCGTTGGGGTAGCGCGGGGATTTGGAATTGAGCAGAATGCGCACGGACTCGGCGGAGCTCGCGGCGAGGACGACGACGCGGGCTTTCAAGGCGTGGGCTTCGCCGGTGACGCGGTCGATGTAGATGACGCCGGTGGCCTTGCCGTTTTCGTCCATGGTGATCTCGCGCACCATGGCGTTGGGCAGGATGTCGAGGTTGCCCGTGGCGAGGGCGGGCGGGAGATGGACGGTGGTGGATTGGTAGTTGGCCTTGATCGAGCAACCGCGGCCGCATTGCGTCGCCCAGAAACACGCGGCGCGATCACGCATGGCCTGCGCGAGGATGCGCTGGGCGGTGGGATTCCGCGGGTGAAGTTTCGCGGGGATGCGCTCGGCGTCTTGCTTCACGCTGAGAACGGCGCGGTGAATCGGGATGACGGGCAGGCCGAGTTTCTTAGCGCGTTTTTGCGCGAGGAGTTCGCCGGCACGGGCCTTGGGCGGCGGGAGAAGCACGCCTTCGGGTGAATTGGGGGTATTTTCGAGGCCTTCGTTGGAGCCATAGACGCCGATGAGCATCTCGACTTTGTCGTAATAGGGCGCGACGTCTTCGTAGCTGATGGGCCAGTCGAGGCCGAGGCCATCACGAGAGTAAGGTTTGAAATCGTAAGGTCCGTTGCGCAGGGAGATGCGTCCCCAGTGATTGGTGCGCCCGCCGAGCATACGGGCGCGCCACCACCAGAATTGGCGCGTAGGATCGCTCGACGCGCTCGTGTAAGGCTCGCCCGGCACCTGCCAACCGCCATCGACGGTGGCGTCGTGAAAACCGAAAGGTTTATCCACCGTGCTCGTGCCGGCGAGTGGGGCTTGGCCGTTGGTCTGAAACATCGCGGTTTCTTTGACCGGGTCGTAGTTGCGCCCGGCTTCGAGCATAAGGACTTTCACGCCCTCCATCGCGAGCGTGTAGGCCGTCTGGCCGCCGCCAGCGCCGGAACCGACGACGATCACATCATAAGTGGGCTGAGTCTTGCTGGCAGTGATGATAGGCATGGAGAAAGAAAGACGAAGGGAGGGGGAAACGGTTGGGGAGAAATCAGGAATTGGCCGGCGTGAGCGCGACGTAAGGGTCTTCGCGCAAAACGAGATTTTTACGGCCGACGAGAATCTGCCACCAGACGCGGGCGTTGGCCGCGACGACGAGCGTGACGAGCACAAGAAACGCGCCGGTGACGGCGGCATCGACCCGATTGTTTAAGAGCAAGGTCTGCCACATCTTCATCTCCGCCGGCGTGCCGCCCGCGGCGATCTTGGCCTCAAAACCACGCGCGATCGCCAAAAAGCCCACGGGTGCGGGACTAAAAATTTTCATAAGTCCGGCGGTCGAGGTCACGGCGAGCAACCAGCCCAACGGCAAGAGCGTGACCCACGCATAACGCGCCCGGCCCATCTTCAACAACACCGTCGTGCCGAGCGCGAGCGCGACCACCGCGAGCAGCTGGTTGGCCACGCCGAAGATCGGCCAGAGCGAATTGATGCCACCCAGCGGATCCACCACGCCCTGATATAAAAACCAACCCCACGCGCCCACGAAGGCGACCGTCGCGATGAAATTACCGGCGGTAGACTTCGTTTCCCCGAGCGGCTTCCAGATGTAACCCAGCAAATCCTGCACGATAAACCGCCCCACCCGCGTGCCGGCGTCGATCGCCGTCAAAATAAACAGCGCCTCAAACATGATCGCGAAGTGATACCACAGCGCGAGCGCAGCCTTGCTGCCGACGACGCCCGCAAACATGTGCGCCATGCCCACGGCAAACGTCGGCGCGCCACCCGTGCGGCCGACCATCGTCTTCTCTCCCACGCTCGCCGCCAGATCGGCCATCTGCGTCGTCGTCACCGGAAAACCCAGCGCCGTGACTTTCGCCACGACGGCCGCGGGCTCGCCCTTCATGTTGATTGCGAAGTATTCACCCGGAGCCATCGCACACGCCGCGATGAGCGCCATGATGCCGACGCACATTTCGGTGATCATCGCGCCGTAGCCGACTACTCGAATGTGGTTTTCCCGCGCGAGGAGCTTTGAAGTCGTGCCCGAAGAAATGATCGAATGAAACCCCGAGAGCGCCGCACACGCGATGGTGATAAAGCAAAACGGAAACACCGGCCCGGCGAACACCGGCCCCGTTCCATCGATGAACTTGGTGACCGCCGGCATCTGCAAGGTCGGCGCGAGCACCGCGATAGCGATGCCGAGCGCAATGACCGTGCCGATTTTCATAAACGTACTTAAATAATCCCGCGGCGCCAACAGCATCCAGACCGGCAACACCGAAGCGATCACCGCGTAGACCATGATGCCCCATGCCAGCGTCGTTCCATTAAGCGTGAGCCAGTGTTCGAGGCGCGTGCCGGGCAGAAATTGACCACCCCAAACGGCCACCAACAGCGCCACCAATCCCGCCGCGCTGATCCAAATCAACTTCGCTCCGTCATGGGTGCCGCGCATCGCGAGCCCCATCACCACGGCGATCGGCATCGTCGCCAAAATTGTAAACAAACCCCACGGGCTCTCCGCCAACGCGTTCACCACCACGAGCGCAAGCACCGCGAGCAAGATCACCATGATCCCCAAAATGCTCACCAAGGCCACCAGCCCCGCAAACGGCCCGACTTCATCGCGCACCATCTGCCCGAGCGATTTCCCGCCGCGCCGCACGGAGCAAAACATGATCATGCTATCATGGACCGCGCCGCCGAGGGTCGCGCCAATCAACATCCACAACATCCCCGGCAAATACCCAAACTGCGCCGCCAACACCGGCCCGACCAAAGGCCCCGGCCCCGCGATCGCCGCAAAATGATGCCCAAAGACGACCCACTGGTTCGTCTTCACGTAATCTTTGCCGTCGCCCTTCGTCTCTGCCGGCGTCGCCCGCAGCTCATCGAGCGCGAACACTTTTGCCATCAACCACGCCGAGTGAAACCGGTAAGAAATCGCAAACACACACAACGCCGCGACCACCATCCACAGCGCGCTCAGCGGCTCGCCGCGATGCCACGCCAACACCGCGATACACGCCGTACCGAGCGCGATGACCGCGCTCCAACCGATGACCGAGAAAATACGCCGCGAAGAAACAACATTCATAGTGCTATTCATGGGGAAAGGGGAACTCCGCGACGATGCCCGCCGTCCCTCCTTCGGCAAGCCTGAGTCCATAAATCTCGCCACTCGTTTCAATCACCCGCCGGCCCCAGCCGAGACTTGCTCCGCGTCCACTCGCCGTTGAAAGTTCGGAGGTCCTCCCTTCATTCCTTTTCCCCACCATGATTCACCCCGCCTCCCTTCGCACCCGCTTCGCGCTTGCGGGCTTCGCCGCCCTCGCCCTCACCGTCGCAGCGTTGGCCCAAACGCCCACCGCTCCTGTCGCGCCCAAAGAAAAAGCCCCCGCGGCGGCCCCCGCCGCCAAACCGCTCCCGCTCGCCTGGCACGACGTCACCACGTGGGGCGTCGAAGGCCGCGCTTTCGGCGACCTCGAACGTAAACGCTGGTTCGACCGTTTCCCCGCCAGCGCCGACGGCCAAGTGACTCCCGCCGTCTGGAATCTCAGCCGCGACAGCGCCGGCATGATGGTGCGCTTCAAAACCGATTCCTCCTACATCTGGGCCGATTACACGCTCTTCCGCGAACGCATCAACGGCGTCAACATGACCCCCATCGGCGCCAGCGGTCTCGATCTTTACGCCCGCGACGACGCCGGCAAATGGCGCTGGGTCGGCGTCGCCCGCCCTGAGAAAAAAGAAGTCCGCGTCGAACTCGCCAACACCCTCAAGCCCGGCCTCCGCGAATACGCCATCTACCTGCCGCTCTATAACGGCGTCGAAAAACTCTCCGTTGGCATCGCCCCTTCCGCCGTATTCGAGCCGCTCGCCCCGCGCACCGATAAACCCATCGTTTTCTACGGCACTTCTATCACCCACGGCGCCAGCGCCTCCCGCCCCGGCATGGTCCACACCGCCATTCTTGGCCGCCGCTTCGACCGCTCCGTCATCAACCTCGGCTTCTCCGGCAACGGCCGCATGGACGCCGCCGTCGGCGATCTCCTCATCAAAATCGACGCCGCCATCTACGTGATCGATTGCCTTCCCAACATGGGCGCCGCCGCCGTCCGCGAGAAATGCATCCCGCTCGTCAACCAGCTCCGCGCCGCCCGCCCCGCGACCCCGATAGTGCTCGTCGAAGACCGCCGCTACACCAACTCATGGATCCAGCCCAAGCGCGACCAAGACCACTCCGACAACCACGCCGCGCTGCGCGAAGCCTACGAAAAACTCAAAGCCGCCGGCGTCACCGGCCTGTTTTACATCGGCGGCGACGACTTGCTCGGCGCTGACGGCGAAGGCGCCACGGACGGTTCTCACCCCAACGATCTCGGCTTCGTCCGCCAGGCCGATGTGATGGAACCGATCCTCCGCGCCGCCCTCGCTGGTCGCTGAGCGCGCGCGACGTTTTAAATAAAACCCGTCCGCTAAAAACTATACGTGCCGCCGTTTTTACGGTCGCACGGATATTTTTTTGATCACGATCGGCTGGAGCGGGCGGCTCATGCCGCCGTCGGCGCCGAGTTGCGTCGGCGTTTTGGCGATCGCATCCACGACGTCGAGGCCCTGGGTCACGCGCGCGAAAATCACGTACGCCGGCGGCAACGGATAATCCGCGTGCATGATGAAAAATTGGCTGCCGTTGGTGTTGGGCCCGGAGTTCGCCATGGCCAACACGCCGCGTTTGTAGCCGGCTTGATACAGCGGTGAGTCGGGCTTGATCTCGTCGTCGAATTTACCGCCCCACGCGCTCATGCCGCCGCGGCCGGTGCCCTCGGGATCGCCGCCCTGCAACATGAAGCCTTTGACGATGCGGTGAAACGTCACGCCGTCGTAGTAACCGTGCTCGGCGAGCAGGCGGAAATTTTCCACGGCCTTCGGCGCATCGCCGGGCAGAAACTCGAGTTCGATCGCGCCGTGGTCGGTTTCCATCACCGCGTGGAGCCCGCCCGAGCTCTTCGCGCCGGCGGGCACTTTGGGATTGGCGCCGGAGGGGCCGCAGCCCGTCAGGCCCAAGAGCGCCGCGATGAAGCACGAGCCAACGAGCCAACGCGCAGTGACCGAGGAAACTGAAACAGCACGCATAAGATTCATGGCTCCATTCCTCGCGGGGCTCGGGGCGAGTCAAGCCGCCGTGCGGATCACGGGCGCGCCGCGCGACGGCGATGCGCCCGCAACGAATGCGCGGGCATTAATCGAACCACTGCATCACCATTTTTCGCGCCTTCGCGTCGTTGGGGGTGTCTTCGGCGAGTAGTTTTCCGTCGGGGCCGTAGACTTTAAAATGCGGGATCGAGCGCAGGCCGTATTGTTGCGCGACGGGCGATTTCCAATCGATGCCCCGCGTTTCTGGTCGGTTAATATCCACGGCGACGACAGCGATATCGGCGCGTTTGGCGTGGAGTTTATCCAGCTCGGGCGCGATCGCTTCGCAGGGCGGGCAATACTTGCTGGTGAAATCAAAAATGGTCGTCTTACCGGGCACGACGTAGTCGGCGAGGTTCACGGTCTGGCCTTGGGCGATGCGGCGCGGTTTCGCGCCCTTGGTGTGCGTGTCGGCGGCGGGAACTTCCGCGGCGCTGGCGAGGACGGGGAGGAATAGAGCAACGGCCACGGCGAGCCCTTGCGTAAACGTGCGACGATTCATGGTGGTTTCTCCTGATATTTCTGGGTTGAAGAGAGCGAAAAAACGGAGACGGCCAATCCCTTGCGAAATCAGACATTGAGTCAAATTTTTTGGCCGCCGCGCCCTGAAAACACCTGCGGGTTCAGAGGAAAACCCATCCCGCGCGAGCGCGTTGACCTATAAACAGCCGCAACCCCCCCAGCGCGCCCGCGTGATACCTCCCTGAAAAACTCACTCCAAAGTTGCACCTTACCACCAGCCCGCATTGTGGAGGCTGACATCTTTCGTCCTGACACCATGCTCGTCTCCAAAACCCTCCCGCGCGCCCTCGCGCTTCTTTTCACCGCGGCGCTCGCGCCCACCGTCGCCACCGCCCAATTCGCGCCCGACCCGGCCATCGCCCTCGACGAGATCACGGTCACGGCGACCCGCATCGCGCAACCCGTCTCCGATGTACCCGCGAGCGTTTCCGTCATCCGGCTCAATGATTTACTCAACCCCGTCGCCTCCCTCCGCGACCTCGCCCGCAACGAGCCCGGCGTCTCCGCCCCCGCGGCTTTCGGCGCCACCGGCAACGCCCCCCGCAATTTCCCGAGCACGCGCTCCTTCAACATCCGCGGCCTCGACGGCAACCGCGTCCTGATCCAAGTCGACGGCGTGCGCCAGCCCGAGCAATTCACCTTCGGCAACGCGCAGCTCATCGGCCGCGACTATTTCGAGCCTTCCCTGTATCGCACCGCGGAAATCCTCAAAGGCTCCGCCTCCGCGCTGTACGGTTCCGACGCCGTCGGCGGCGTGTTGTCCTTCATCAGCCCCGCCCCGACCGCGCTCCTAGCCGAGGCCAAGCGCAACCTCCTCGCCGGCGCCTCCGCCACCTACGCATCCGCCACCGATGAATGGACCGGCACCGCCAGCGCCGCCGGCCGCACCGGGCGCTTCGCCGCCGTCGCCACCGCCACGCACCGCGAAGGCCACCAAGCCGAGCCCAACGGCTCATACCCGGCGGATCCCTCCGAGTTCAAAATCGACGCCGCGCTTTTCCGCGTCGATTACACGCCCGCCGCCGGCCGCACGCTTTTCCTCACCGGCGAGACCTACACTAAAACCACCGACGCGTCCTTCCCCAGCCTGATCACTTCGACCTTTGCCGGCCAGACGGGTCGCCAACGCATCACCCGCGACCGCGCCAGCCTCGGCTACGATTTCACGAGCGGCAGCGGTTATTTCCGCAACGTCCAGACGCGCCTCTCCTGGCAAGACGCCAAAGTCCGCGAGAGCTACGTCACCACTCAATCCATCCCCGCCGGCCCGCCCCCACCCGCCCCGCAAATCTACGTCCCACGCCTGCGCGTACGTGATTCCGATTTCCGCAACCGCGGCCTGTCCGGCTCCGTCCAAGT
>CANFSZ010000027.1 GCA_947449835.1 Opitutia bacterium | reverse complement strand
TTCCACCGGCGGCGTCATCAACGCTGAGACCAAGAACGCCTTTAACCAAAAGCGCCGCGTGTTCCGTACCGTTCTGCTTATCAACGCCAACAGCGAGATGCTCACCTACAAAGACGTCGCCGGTCCCGGCTCCCGTTCAACCAACCGCCTCAAGCCCGGTGCCAGCGTCGTCTATTCGGAAGCTTTCCTGAAAAACACCCTCGGCCTCACGTTCTCCTATGCCGAGACCAACAACATTAATCCGTCCCACAACAACGCCGTGGGTTACAGCCCGCTTGTCGCCGGCACCGCCACCGCGCCGGTTCTGCCTGAATCTCCCGTGCGCCTCGACACGTTCACCCTCGTCGACGGCCCCCAAGTGAAATTCCGCCGCAACGGCAGTCTTAAAGCCGACTACAAACTCGGCGCCCATACCGTCCTCAATGCCGGCTTCACTTACAACGGCTACCTCAGCCAAAACCGCAGCCACACGTTCCGCGTGCGCCCGATCACCTCAGGCAGCGTACTCCCGCTGAGCACCTTCACCAACCCTTCATCCACAGACACGACCGTCAACAACGGCCAAGTCGATGTGTTCGCCGATTACTCGGACTACACCAGCGCCAACTACAGCTACCTTGTCGGCGTACGCCACGACTGGAATCGCTGGCGTCTCAATTACTCCGCCAACTACGGAAAATCCGACTCCAAGGTCGCCGACTTGCCCGAGATGATCCAGTCCGCCCAATGGAATCTCACAAATGCCCGCGGCGTAATCTACCGGATCCAAGGCACACCCGATCGCGCCGCACCCACCGCCCTCACGCAGCTCGCCGGCCCCGATCTCTACAACCTCAACAGCTACGACCAATCTAGCTTCTCGCTGCAAACCTCGCCCCGCTTCCAAAACGACCGCACGATCAACCTAAAAACAGACCTCCGCGGCAACTTTGGTGAATGGCAATACCCGGTTGAATTCCGCACCGGCGCCAGCCTCTACCGCGTCCAACGCCGCAAAGCAGCCGGCCAGATCGTACTAGATTTCCGCGGCCCCGACGGCGTCGCCGCCAGCGGTGACGAACTCATTAATGCCGCTGATTTCGCCGACACCAGCTACGGCGATAAATTCCTCTTTGGCATCCGCACGCCGCCACTCATCGACCCGTACAAAGTCGCCGCGTACATGCGCAAAAATCCCAACGCCTTCCAAGACGTTCAAGGTACCAACGTCCAGCGCCAGGCCGTAAATTCCCAAAACGTTACGCAAGACATCTCCGCCGCCTACGTCGCCGCCACCATCAAGTTTAGCCCAGAACTCACTCTCCTGCTTGGCGTCCGCGCCGAGCAGACAGAAAATTTCGCCCGCGGCGCCATCCGCATCAACTCCCTCGGCAACGGCCTCACCACCAACTCCAAACCTTGGTTCCAAGCCATCTACTCCCGCACGCAGCGCGCCACCAGTGACTACCTCGACTACTTCCCCAACGCGCAGCTCACCTACCGCTTCACGCCCAACCTGCTCCTGCGAGCCGCCTCCACCCGCTCCATGTCACGCCCCGGCATCCAAACCATTTTACCCAACACGACGGTCAATGACCTAGCCGCGATTCCGAACGTCAGCATCAACAACACCGCGCTCAATCCCACCTACTCGCAAAACTCGGACGTCCAACTCGAGTACTACACCGAAGCCGCCGGTACGCTCTCCCTTGGCTGGTTCCGCAAAACCATCGAGAACTACATCATCAACACCGTGAGCACCGTCGATCCGGGCAACGATAACGGCTTTGATGGCGCCTACGCGGGCTACGTCCTCAACACCCAAGACAACGGCGGCAAAGGCGTGTTCGAAGGCCTCGAATTCAGCGCCCGCACTCCCCTCAAACCGTACTTAAAAATGCTGCCGCAAGCTATCCAAGGCATTGAAGTTTTCGCCAATTACACCCGCTTCTACCAAGGCGAAGCGCCCAACCGCACCGGCGCCATCGTGAAGCCCACCATAGCGAATAATTTTTACGATTGGAACGCCAACTACGGCGTCAGCTACGCGACTCCCGCCCGCGGTCTCTACGCCCAAGTGCGCACCGTCATTTATCCTTCCGGTGTTCGCACCGCCGCCTCCGCCACCGATCTTCGCCCACAAATCGAAGCGCGCCACCAACGCTGGGACTTCACCCTGCGCTACCGCCTGAATCGTAACTACGCCCTAGAATTAACCGGCGCCAACGTCCTGAAAGACCCATCTATCAAAACGTACCAAGCCAACCGCCTCCTCACCCGCCGCGACTTCGGCGCGACGTACGTCCTCTCCTTCACCGCCAACCTCGACGCGCTCCGCTTGCCCTTCCTCGACCGCAATTAAGTTCGCGACCGCGTTCGATCATTCCCGGCGGCGCCTGACCGGCGCCGCCTTTTTATTTGCCCAAATACGCCCGCAACACGGCCACGTTCCGCCGCGCCGATTCATCCGCCGGCGCCAGCCGCAGCGCCATTTCAAATTCCGTGAGCGCCGCCGCATACTGGCCCGCCCCGCTGAACGCCACCCCGAGGTTGTAGTGCGCTTCCCCATACTCCGGCCTCAACCGCACCGCCGCGCGAAACGCCTCGACCGACTCCGCCCCGCGCCCGAGCGCCACGAGCGCGTTGCCTACGTTGAACCGCACCTCCGGCGATTCCGGCAACCGCAATTGCGCCGCCGCAAATTTCTCCCGCGCCGCCGCCGCCCGCCCCGCCGCCAACAACGCACTGCCCCAGTTGTTCAGAAAAACTCCATCGCTCCGCCCTCCCCGCGCCGCCGCCTCAAAATACCTGAGCGCCTCATCCGCGCGCCCGGCCTGCGCCAGCGATTCCGCCAGCTTCGCCGACGCTCCCGCATGCGCCGGTTCGATCCGCAGCGTCGCCGCCCAGGCCGCCCGCGCGCCCGCTTCGTCGCCACCCGCGCTCAACGCCACGCCGAGATTAAAGTGCGCCCGCGCATTTCCCGGCCGCTTCGCCACCGTATCCGCCCAGATCGCCCGCTCACTGCGGTAATCGAGATTTCGCGTCCACGTTCCCACCGCACCCGCCAGCGCGACCGCCGCCCACAGCCTGAGACTCCGTTTTCCGAGCCACGCATACGCACTCAACACCACCGCGCTCACGAGCACCGCCAGCGGCAGATACATCCGGTGCTCCGCGGTCGTCTGCGTCGCCACCGGCACGAAACTCGAACTCGGCGCGAGTGCCGCGAAAAATAGAAATCCCAAAAAACCCGCCCCCGGCCGCCGCGCCAGCGCCCACGCCGTCGCCCCGACCAGCGCCACGACTCCAGCCACTGCCACGTAATTCACCGAAAGCTCCGTCCCATAATCAAACACCAGCGGCGCCGGCCACACCGCGAGCCCGAGGTAACGCCAGATCGCCTCGCCTTGCGTGAGCGCATACGCCGCCACGCTCAGGCCCGCATCCCATCCCGCCGACCCATCGCGACCCTTCGCCAGCAGACACGCCGCGAGCACCAGCCACGTCGCGCCCAGTCCGGCGTAAAAAAATTTTCGCGCGCGCCACGCCATCACGAAATTGCCCGCGACCCACACGCGATCGTAGAAAAACACCACCACCGGCACCACGACCATCACTTCCTTGCTCCCCATCCCGAGCGCGCAAGCCACGATCGCCGCCACCAGCCAACCGCGACCACCGCGCTCGACTGCTACGCCGCGCAAAAAACCATAAAGCGTCGCCATTGCGAAAAACCCCGCGAGCCCTTCCGTGCGTTGCATCACATAAGTCACCGTCGCCGTCTGCAACGGATGCAGCGCCCACACCGCCGCCACCGCCAGCGCGAGTTCATCCGCCGCCGCACCAAAAGTTTCCCGCAACCCCGGCCGTCGCAACGTCCGCCGCACCACTCCCGCCAACAACCCCGCCGTCGCCAGATGCAACGCGAGGTTCACCGCGTGATAACCCCACGGTTGATCTCCGCTCAGCGCGTAACTGAGCGCCAGCGACGCATTCGCCACCGGACGACCACTCACCGAAAGTCCCGCCGGCGGCGCCAACACTTCGCCGAGTTTCCACCCCGCCCGCAGCGTCGGATTTTCCCGCACCGCCGCGATGTCATCGAACACGAATGGTCCGCCAAAACTCCCCGCCCACGCCGCCACCACCAGCAGGCCGCCGAGCGCCAGCGCGAGAACGCGCCCGTTTCCGAGAGGTGGCGTTGCAAACCGATTCATCGGCCGAGCGTGGACGTTTTTCACCGTGGGGCGCAAACCCGCGCTTGAGCCGCGACCCCGCGGCCCGTCATGGTGGTGCCCGCGATGCCGACCAAAGCCGATCTCCAACGCCTCCGCTCCTTGCGCGAGAAAAAAAACCGCGAAGCGCTCGGCCTCTTCGTCGTCGAAGGCGAAAAAGTCGTCGCCGAACTCCTCGCGGCAAAATTTCCGTTTTCCGAAATCTACGGCACGGCCGCTTGGCCCGGTTACAAAACCCACGGCCTCACGCCCGAAGAGATGGCGCGCGCCAGTCATTTTCCCACGCCGTCTTCCGTGCTCGCCGTCGGTCCGCTCACCCGCACCCCGCTCGCGGCCGGCGATCTCAACCGCGGTCTCACGCTCGCGCTCGACGGCGTGCAAGACGCCGGCAACGTCGGCACGCTGCTGCGGCTCGCCGATTGGTTTGCACTGGAGCGCGTCGTGCTTTCGCCGGATTGCGCCGATCTTTTTTCCCAAAAAGTCATCAACGCCAGCATGGGCTCCTTCGCTCGCGTGCGAGCGCACACGGCGGAACTCGCGACCGCACTCGTCGGGTTAAACGTGCCGGTGCTCGGTTGCGATCTGACCGGCGACGATGTGCATGAGCTCCCGGCGTTGCGCGATGCGGTGATCGTGATCGGCAGCGAAGGCCGCGGGTTGTCGGCGGCGGTCGCGGCGTTGATCACGCGACGCGTGACGATCCCGCGCTACGGCGCCGCCGAATCGCTCAACGCCGGCGTAGCCGCCGCGATCGTCTGCGACAACCTCCGCCGGCGCGCGGGCGCATGAGGTTTACTTATCCTTGCCACTGGAGGCGCTCTTTTTGGCGCCGCCCTTGCCGCCGCCGTGCAACATCGTACCGGCGAGCACACCGATGGCGAAGATGCCGAAGAAAATCAGCGAGGCCGCTTCGTGGATCGGTTTTTTCGCCGTCGTGCCCGCGATGGGGAAATAGAAATTAATCTCATGGGTGTTGTTCATGCCCACGTAGAGCATGACGAAAAGCAGCACGAGAAAAACGAAGGTCTTAAAGAAGGTCGCGAAGTTCATGGGTGATGTCGGAGTTGAACGGAGTTAGGTGCGGGCGGCGCGTACCTGCAAACGGAAACGCGCCGCCGTGAAACCTACCCTGCTGGCTCAGGCTTTTTTCTCGGTCAATTCGTCGTAGGCCGCGCCGAGGTTGCCGCTGAGGCGGTTGGGCAAGGGCAGATGAAAATCCGGGAAGCCAGGAAGATTCTCCAGCGCGGCAATTTTGGTTTTCGGTTCGCCGGCGGCGATTTGTTTTTCGACGTGCGCGAGGAGCGCGGCGATGTAGTCGCGGAAAACGAGGAGGTCGCCGCGTTGGCCGGTCACGCCGTATTTCGCGCTGCCGTGGCCGAAGACGTAGATCGCATCGGCGGGATACGTTTTCGCGGCTTCTTCAAGCACCGTGATCCAGTGGCGGAAACTCGCGCCCGCCGGACGGTCCACAACGGGATAGATGCGGTTAAACAAGAGATCGCCCATGTGCACGACGTTGGCCTTCTCGAAGGTCACGATCACATCGCCGCTGGTGTGGCCGGTGCCGTGATATTGCGCGGTCACGATCTCGCCGCCGAGCTCGCGGCGCCACACGGTGGGGAACGTCGTGTCAGCGTAGACTTGTTTCGTGAGGGTGCCGGCTTTTTCGGCGGCGTTGAATTGGAGCTTGGGGACGTTCGCGTGGGCAACGATCGACTGAGCCGCGGGCTTCATAATGGCGTTGCCGCCGGTGTGATCGCCGTGGTGGTGCGTGTTGATCACGACGTCGAGCTTGCGGTCGCCGCGGCCAGGCAAGCCCGCGAGAAACAACGCCGCCGTGTCCGCGAATTGGGTGTCGACGGCGACGAGCGCGTCTTTGTTGGCGAGCCAACCGATGGTGCCGCCGCGGCCGGTGAAGATCCCGACGTCGCGCCGCAGCAGACGAAACTCGGTCACCGCCGGAGCGGGCGGCGCCTTGGACGCGGGCGAGGTGGAGGGAGCGGAAGTAGGAGCGGCGGACTGCGCGCGGGCCACGAGGCCGGCGGAAACCAACAACGACGAGTTAACCAAGAAATCACGGCGGTTCATCCCGCGAGCCAAAGGCCCCGCGCCGGCGCTGGCAATCTCGGCGGACTGGGATTTAGCGGCGTTACATTATCGCGTCGCGCAGGCACGGCACTTGCTAAACTAAGACGGAGGCCAACACCCTCATTTGCTTTCGAAGAACCCCTTTACGTTCTTTGAATTTCCCCGACCGGTGCCTGCGTGCCCGGCGGGAGACGCTGTTTACGTCTCAATCACTTTACGGGTGTAGCGCGCTCGCGACGGTTGCGCCTCGCCTGGTCTGGTCCCGCCCCAAAACGGAAACTTTGGCCGCGATTGGCTCACGCCGGTCTCGGTCAGACCTTCGGTTCGCGGCCCGCGCTTAACCGCGCGGGCGACGGCCCGGATGCCACTAAAGCCAGATGCCTAGAAACCAACCTCTCCGCGCCCTGGGTGGGCGGAGTTTATAAATAAAAAAAGTCATGAAACACGTAAACAAAGTCGCCGTCCTGTTCAGCTTGGCCGCTCTCCTCGCTCCCGCCCTCCAGGCAAAGAGCTTGGAAGCGACCTACCTCGAGACGTGCTGTAAAGATGCCGGCGTGCCGGTGCCGGTCGTGGTGGTTTCCCCATCCGTCCGCGCCGAATACATCGGTTCCACCGTCGAAGTCGAATTCGTGGTGGACGCCCAAGGTAAAACCTCCGCCTTCAAAGTGAAGTCCCCCGTGGACATCATGCTGAGCGGCGCCGTCCTGGACGCAGTCAAAAAGTGGGAGTTCAAACCCGCGGTCAAAGGTGGCGTGCCGGTGGCGACGAAAGTCGTTCTCCCGTTGCACATCGTCGATGCTGCGGCAGCCAGCCCCCGCCTCGCCTCGAACTGAGCCGACGTTAGGTTAAACGAGAAAACCAACCAAGGGCGCGTCCACGCAAGTCGGCGCGCCTTTGTCATTTTCACCAAACCGCCGCCGATTTACTTAAATTGCAAATCGCTCCGTCTCGCCCGCGTTTACTTCACTTTCTTCGGGCGCGGCGGGGCCGGCTCCGGTGCCTTGTCCCTTTCGGACGCGTCGGGCTCGGTGGCCACGAGGGCGATTAAGAGTGAAATAACGATCATGGCAGCTATCATCGGTTGGTAGTGGTGTCGGAGACGAAAGGAAGAACATGCGGAGCAACGGGCCGTTTGGCTAGAGCGAACCGCCATCACCGGCATAAATTTATAAAATCACCGCCCCTCGCATCCGCGCTAATGGGTGTGCGACCCCGCGGCGATGTTCCCTCGCTTGATCATCGGCCGCAGATCCCCGCGCAAAAATTTCCGCGAAAAATTCCGGCCACGGTTTGACGCGCCTTCGCGCCCACGCACGTTCGATGCCGTGCTGACCGACGCTTTCGCCGGCCTTCAAAAACTCGTCCTCCCCGACCGCTGGCAGGCCGAGGCGATCCGTGCCCTCGAGGCCGGCCGCGACGTCGTGATCGACGCTCCCACCGGCGCGGGCAAAACCTACGTCTTCGAGCGCTGGGCCGAGCAGACGAATTTCGCTCGCCGCGCCCTCTTCACCGTCCCCACCCGCGCCCTCGCCAACGACAAATACGCCGAATGGCGCGCCCGCGGTTGGCGCGTGGGCATCATCACCGGCGACATCACCATCGACCCCACGGCCCCACTCGTCGTCGCCACCCTCGAAGCTGTCCAAAGCCAGATCGCCCCCGCCCACCCCACGCGCCCCAACGACCTCGCGCCCTTCCACCTCCTCGTCATCGACGAATACCACTGGCTCGCCGATACCGCCCGCGGCAATCACTACGAAGGCGCCCTCCTCTCCGCCCCGCCCCAGCTCCAACTCCTCCTCCTCTCCGGCGCCGTCGCCAACCCCCACGACGTCGCCGCTTGGCTCCAACGACTCGGCCGCCACGTCGAAGTCGTCAGCCACCGTAAACGCCCCGTCCCGCTCGAGGAAGTCGAAGTCGATGATCTCATCGCCGGCCTCCCGCGTACCATCGAGGGCTTTTGGTCACGCCGGATCGCCGGCGCCCTCCGCGAGGGCCTCGGTCCGGTGCTGATCTTTGCCCCGCACCGCCACGACGCCGAACGTCTCGCCCGCCAGTTCGCCCGCGAGGTCCCGCTCGCCGAGCCGCTCTCCCTCACCCCCGAGCAAGAACAACTCGCCGGCCCCGCCCTCGCCAAACTTCTCCGCCAACGCGTCGCCTACCACCACAGCGGCCTCGCCTACGCCCAACGCGCCGGGCTCATCGAGCCGCTCGCCAAAGCCGGCCAACTCCGCGCCGTCTTCGCCACCCTCGGCCTCAGCGCTGGCATCAACTTCTCTCTACGCTCCGTCCTAATCACCGCCTCCCATTTCAACCTCGGCCCCATCGAGCACGAGATCCCGCCCCACGACTTGCTCCAGATGGTCGGCCGTGCCGGCCGCCGCGGCCTCGACGAGTACGGCTTCGTCCTCGTCTCCAGCTCCACCCCTCGCCTCCGCCGCGCCGCCCCGCTCCGCCTCAAACGCGCCGCTCCGCTCCCGTGGGCGTTCTTCCTGCGTCAGCTTTACCCCGGCGCGCCCACCGCCGCCCTCGCCGCCGCCAGCGCCACCCGATTCTTCACCGATACGCCCGTCGCCTTCGGCGCCGAAACCACCGCCGCGCTCCCGCCCGAGACCGAGCTCCCTTGCCACCATCGCACCGATACCGGCCGCGCCCGCCTCGTACGCCGCGAACGCGATCCTTTTCTCGCCTGCCTCACCTGCACGCACCGCCCGGCCTGCCTCGCCCTTTCCGTCCAACCCACCCCGCTCTGGCAATGGCAACGCGTGGGCGTACTTGACCGCGACCTCCAACTCACCGCCCGCGGCGCCATCGTCGCCTGTTACCTTGGCCCCGAAGGCCTCGCCCTCGCCGCCGCCCTCGAGGACCGCCGCTACCCGCTCGACGCGCTTCTCTTTGATTGCGCCAATCTCTTCGCCGCGGACCGCTTCGCCGGCACCCACCCCCGCCGCCTCGGCCGCCTCGCCGCCCTCTGCGAACGCACCTACCGCCGCACCACCATCGAGGGTTACCTCCACGAAGGTCTCCCGCCCGGCTACGGCTTCGGCGCTAGCGAGGTCGTCTCCGCCATCGTCTCCACCCACGAATCGACCCGTCAGGTGGTCGATGCCCAAGAATTTGCCGGCCGCGGCGACGTCGACCGCCTGCTCACCGAGTGGCGCAGCTTGCTCCGGCAGACGGCCCGCTCCGCCCCGATCACGTTGCCCGCCGATATCGCAACGCGCACAGACCGCCGCGCCGCCGCCGAACTGTTTTTGGCCGAACGCTGGGACACGTTTCGCGCGCTCTGTCGTACGCAACTCGCCACCGCCAAAGCCGACACACTCCCCGCGCTCCCGCCGCTCACCCCCGACCAACGCCGCCCGGTCAACCACCGCTTCACCCGCGCCGGCAGCTTCGTCTCCAGCCGCGTCACACCTTAATCCGCCCCGCGGGTCGCGCCGGCCCTCGCTCTTACTTGATCTCGACCTCGATGCCGCCGATCCACTGGGCGAGGCGGTTATAAGACCAGCCTCCGATCAACCCCATGAAAAATCCATTCACCGCAAAGATGATCGGCATAAAGAGCGTGAAGCCGATACCCAGCGCCATGAAACCGACCCGTTGCGTAAGAGGCAGCTTGTAGATTATTGTAGTGGACAAGAGCACGAGCGGCAGAAAAACCAGCCAATCATGCCATGGAGCATGGCGCGTGGTGGGAGGAGTTTTTCTGCTTTCCCGATCCGTTTACCCTTTTTCCCTACCTGTCTGAACTCTTCGCCGTCTCGTGGAGGCTCTTGGCGAACTTGCGGAGCGCTTTTGCGGGGGAATTTCGCTGGTTCGTAGCATCACGCACATTGCGGTTGTGGGCGGTTTTTTGACCAGAATCAGGCTAAAAAGAGGTTTTTTTGGCCTGATTTTATGGTTTTTGACCGTTTTTACGAGTTTTAGGTTCGGCCAAGGATTCTGGCTAGGAGGGAAACGAGGACCGCGAGCAGGGGAAATAAAAAGGCGCGCCGGCGCGAGTCTTCGCGGGGGCGCGCCGGGGGATGGAGCGACGGGGATTCGGCGGGTCGGGCTTAGTTGAGGTCGAAGCGGTCGGCGTTCATGACCTTGTTCCAGGCGGCCACGAAGTCGCGGACGAACTTGGGGCCGGCGTCGCTCTGGGCGTAGACTTCGGCCAAGGCGCGGAGTTGCGAGTTGGAGCCAAAGACGAGGTCCACGCGGGTCGCCGTCCACTTCACATCGCCAGTGGCGCGGTCGCGGAGTTCAAACTGTTCTTCGAGGGGCGAGGTGGGTTTCACGACGTGGCCCATGTCGAGCAGGTGGACAAAGAAGTCGTTGGTGAGCGTCTCGGGGCGCGTGGTGAAGACGCCGTGTTGAGATTTGCCGTGGTTGGCGTTGAGGACGCGTAGGCCGCCGAGGAGTACGGTCATCTCGGGGGCGGTGAGGCCGAGGAGTTGGGCTTTGTCGACGAAGAGTTGCTCGGCGGGGAGCGTGTAGCGGGTCTTCGTGTAGTTGCGGAAACCGTCGGCTTGGGGCTCGAGGACGGCGACGGAGGCGGCGTCGGTCTGCTCGGCGGTGGCATCGGTGCGGCCGGGCGTGAAGGGGACGCTGATCGGGTGGCCGGCTTTTTGGGCGGCGTGTTCGATGGCGGCGGCGCCGGCGAGAACGATCAAGTCGGCGAGTGAGACTTTCTTGCCGTTGGTCTGGGCGGTGTTGAAGGCGTGTTGGATGCCTTCGAGGGCTTTGAGGACCTTGGCGAGGCGGGCGGGCTGGTTAGCTTCCCAGTCTTTCTGCGGGGCGAGGCGGATGCGCGCACCGTTGGCGCCGCCGCGTTTGTCGGAGCCGCGGAAGGTCGAGGCCGAGGCCCAGGCGGTGGAGACGAGTTCGGAGACGGCGAGGCCGGAGGCGAGGATCTGGGCCTTGAGGGCGGTGATATCGGCGGCGTCAACGAGCGGATGGGTGGCGGCGGGGACGGGGTCTTGCCAGAGGAGGTTTTCGGCGGGGACCTCGGTGCCGAGGTAGAGGCACTTGGGGCCCATGTCGCGGTGGGTGAGCTTGAACCAGGCGCGGGCGAAGGCGTCGGCGAATTGCTCGGGGTGCGCGAGGAAGCGGCGGGAGATTTTCTCGTAGGCGGGATCGGCGCGGAGGGCGATGTCACTGGTGAGCATCGTGGGGCGATGTTTCTTGGTGGCGTCGTAGGCGTCGGGGACGGTGGGAGCGGCGTCTTTGGCGACCCATTGGTGGGCGCCGGCGGGGCTCTTGGTGAGCTCCCATTCGTAGCGGAAGAGGTTTTCGAAATAGTTATTGCTCCATTTCGTGGGAGTGGTGGTCCAAGTGACTTCGAGGCCGCTGGTAATAGTGTGGGCGCCTTTGCCGGTGCCGTAGGAGTTGGCCCAGCCTAGGCCTTGTTCAGCGAGACCGGCGGCTTCGGGTTCGCGGCCGACGTGGGAGGCGGGGGCGGCGCCGTGGGTCTTGCCGAAGGTGTGGCCGCCGGCGATGAGGGCGACGGTTTCTTCGTCGTTCATGGCCATGCGGGCGAAGGTTTCGCGGATGTCGCGGGCGGAGCCGAGCGGGTCGGGCTGGCCGTTGGGGCCTTCGGGGTTGACATAGATGAGGCCCATCTGGACGGCGGCGAGAGGGGTTTCGAGTTGGCGGTCCCCAGTGTAGCGTTTGTCGCCGAGCCAGGTGGCTTCGGCGCCCCAGTAGACGTCTTCTTCGGGTTCCCAAACGTCGGCACGGCCGCCGCCGAAGCCGAAGGTTTTAAAGCCCATGGATTCGAGGGCGCAGTTGCCGGCGAGGATCATGAGGTCGGCCCAGGAGATTTTCTGGCCGTATTTTTGTTTGAGGGGCCAGAGGAGGCGGCGGGCTTTGTCGAGGTTGGTGTTGTCGGGCCAGCTGTTGAGGGGGGCGAAGCGTTGTTGACCGGCGCCAGCGCCGCCCCGGCCGTCGGCGGTGCGGTAGGTGCCGGCGCTGTGCCAGGCCATGCGGATGAAGAACGGGCCGTAGTGCCCGAAGTCGGCCGGCCACCAGTCTTGGGAGTCGGTCATGAGGGCGTAGAGGTCTTTTTTAAGCGCGGCGAGGTCGAGCTGCTTAAACTCTTTGGCGTAGTCGAAGTCCGCGCCCATGGGATCGGAGAGCGCGGAGTTTTGGTGGAGCATTTTCAGGTTGAGCTGATTGGGCCACCAGTCGCGGTTGGACTGGACGCCGGCGTGGGTGGGCGCGGCGATGGGGGCGGTGGGTTTGGGCGTGGTGCCGTGGAGGTGGGGGAAGGGGCATTTGCCGCCGGTGCTGCCAGATAGGTTTTCCATGATGTTATAAAAGATAAGGGGGATTAAATGAAGGGAGAAAAAGAAGGACGAGGAGGAGACGAAAAGAACGAGCCGCAAGATGACACTTGGCGTCAAGGAGGCAAGGGACGGGAGAGGATTTCGCTGGGGTTGGGCGCGGCGACAAGCCGGAAGCGCCGGGTAAAGGTGAAATTCCGCTGAACGGATGCACAAACGACAATTGCGTGACGAAAATAATAGGCAAATTCCACGAAACTCAGCTTGCGGAAGGCGTAACCTGTACGTTCGCTTGGCGGAAATTTTTATGTCCGATTCCACCTCCGCCCTCCGCCCCGGCTTCCTTAGCCGCGCCACCACCGCTCTAACGCAGTGGATTGATTCCGATTATTGCCCAGACGGGGCGGATAAGATGCGGGCTGAGCCCGACCGCGTGGATTTCGTGCGCGTGATGCCCTTCGTGGTGCTACACCTCGCGTGTTTTGCGGTGATCTGGGTGGGTTGGAGTCCGGTCGCGGTATGGACGGCGGTGGCGCTTTACTTCATCCGCATGTTTGCCGTCACGGGCATCCATCACCGCTATTTCTCGCACAAGACCTACAGCACCTCTCGCGGCGGGCAGTTTTTCCTCGCGCTTTGGGCAGCGACGGCGACCCAACGCGGCTCGCTCTGGTGGGCTTACCATCATCGCCATCATCACCAGCACTCCGATGACCCCGAGGACGCGCACTCCCCTCACGTCCATGGTTTCCTCTGGTCACACATCGGCTGGATCACTTCGCGGCGGAATTTCCCAACCGATTACACCAAAATCAAGGACCTCGCGAAGTTCCCCGAGCTGGTCTGGCTCAACCGCTTCGACCTCTGCGTGCCCCTCGTGTTAGCACTCTCGCTTTACGGCACCGGCATCGCCCTCGAACACTTCGCGCCCGGCCTCGGCACCACTGGCGGGCAGATGCTCGTCTGGGGTTTCTTCATCAGCACGACGTTCCTCTTTCACGGCACCGCCTGCATCAACTCCATGGCGCACCTCATGGGCAAACGCCGCTTCAAAACCGAGGACGATTCCCGCAACAGCTTTATACTCACCCTCATCACCCTCGGCGAAGGCTGGCACAACAACCACCACCGCTACCAGAGTTGCACGCGCAACGGCTTCTATTGGTGGGAAATCGATCCCACTTACTACGGGCTGAAAATGCTCTCGTGGACTGGCCTCATCTGGGGCCTAAAGCCCGTGCCCCAATCCATCCTCGATGAGGGCATACACGCCGATCACCACGCCTCCGTCGCCGCCGCCGCAACCGCCCGCGCCGCGTCCGCGCAGAGTTCGCACGACTACGCGACGCTGCGCCGCGTCGTGCCCGTCGCAACCGCCATGGCCGTCGCCACTGCGACCGCTTCCTCGGCCAACCTCCCGAAAAAAGCCGACGGCCCCGCCATCCGCAAAGACCTCAGTGAGGAAACCCACGGCCTCAACACCCCGCCGACCACGCCGCCGACCGCCGGGCCGCAGGCGCCTGCCGCTTAAACTCGCCTCGCTCCCCTCCCCGCCCGAAGCGCCCCGCGCCTCGGGCTTTTTTATTTTCCCATCCGTTTTTCCGCCTCAAGCGTAACATCCACCACTTTCCCCGCGCCGCACGCTCATCCCTTCACCACCCTCTCCACACGCACCACCTTCGCCGCTCGTAACTCGCCTCCGCTCCGTTTCAACCGCCGCCTTTTCTCCCATGTCCCAACCTCGCCTCGCCATCGTCGGCACCGGCATAGCCGGCCTCGGCTGTGCCCATTTCCTGCAACGCGACTACGACCTCACGCTCTTTGAAGCGGCGGACTACATCGGCGGCCACACCAACACCGTCCACGCCACCGAGCCCGGCACCGGCCGCGCCGTCCCGATCGACACGGGCTTCATGGTTTTTAACCACGCCACGTACCCGCTGCTCACGCGCCTGTTTCACGAACTCCGTGTCGCCACCAAGAAAACCGACATGTCGTTCAGCGTCCGCCACGTCGACAGCGGCTTGGAATTCTGCGGCTCCTCGCTCAACCACCTTTTCGCCCAGCGCCGCAATCTCCTCCGCCCGCGTTTCTACCGGATGCTCGCCGCGATCCACCGCTTTAACCAAGAAGCCGTCGCCGCCCTCGCCGATCCCACCTCGCCCATCGCCACCGAAACCCTCGGCGACTACGTGAAACGTCGCGGCTACGGCCCCGATTTTTTCGACCTCTATCTCGTACCCATGAGCTCCGCCGTGTGGAGCACGCCGCCCGAGAAAATGCTCGGCTTTCCCGCCGCCGCGCTACTCCGGTTTTTTCAAAACCACGGCTTCCTCGGGCTCGACACCCAACACCAGTGGTGGACCGTAGAAAACGGTTCCAAGAGCTACGTCGCCCCGCTCACCGCGCCTTTCGCCGAGCGCATCCGCCTCAACGCCGCCGCCACGAGTATCGTCCGCTCGCCCCGCGGCGTCACGGTCACGACCGCCACGGGCGGCAGCGAGTCGTTTGATAAAGTAATCCTCGCCTGCCACGGCGACCAAGCGCTCCGACTCCTCGCCGCGCCCACCGACGCTGAGCGCCGCCTCCTCGGCGCGTTCCACTACCAAGCCAACACCGCTACGCTCCACACCGATGTCGCCGTCATGCCGCGCACGCGCCTCGCTTGGTCCGCGTGGAACTACGAGATCGCCCGAGACGCCACCGGCGCCGTCTCCACCGCCACGCACTACTGGATGAACAAACTCCAAGGCGTCTCCGACCGCGAAAATTATTTCGTCACCATCAACCGCCCCGAAGCCATCGACCCTGCGCGCGTCCTCCGCCGCATCGCGTACGAACACCCGCTCTTCAGCCTCGAAGCCACCGCCGCCCAAGCCGAGTTGCCCGCGCTCAACCAAGCCGCGCGCGGCACCACCGAGACGTTCTTCGCCGGCGCCTGGCAACGCTACGGCTTCCACGAAGACGGCCTCCTCAGCGCCCACCGCCTCGCCGGCCAACTCCTCGCGCGCGACCCTTGGCCCGAGCGCGCGTAACGTCCGCGCTTCCGCATTGCCTCACGAGCTAAACGCGTCTCGGTTTTTCGCGTGGAAACCACGCCGCTGAGTCCCGCCCAAAAATCCGCGCTCCTCAGCCTCCTCGACGACCCGAGCCCCACCGTGCGCCGGGCCTTGCTGGCGCGCTTCACCGCCCTCGGCGCCGACGCCGCACCGTTTCTCCACGAGATCGCCCGTGGCGCGCACCCCGCCCTCGCCCGCGCCGCGAGTAGCTTCATCGAAGAACTCCAGCTCGCAGACCCCGTTGGGGAATTTCTTACGTTCATTCGGTCGCTCCACTACGAGCTTGAAACGGGCGCGTTGCTCCTCGCGCGCACGGTCAACCCGCAGCTCGACGTCGGCGCCTGCTGCGAACAACTCGATGCCATCGCCGCGCGTTGCACCGAGCTCATCGCCGAGCCCGCGACCACCCGCGAGAAGTGCCGCATCATGAATCGCGTGCTGTTTCACGAATGGGGTTTCCGCGGCAACGTCGAACACTATACCGACCCGCGCAACAGCTTCATCGATGAGGTCCTCACGCGCCGCCAAGGCATCCCCCTCTCGCTCAGTCTTGTCTACTTGCTCGTCGCCCAACGTCTCAGTCTCCCGCTTGAGCCCATCGGCCTACCTGGCCACTTCATCGTCGGCTGCTACGACGACGAGGAACCGTTCTTCGTCGATCCGTTTGACCGCGGCCTCTTCCGCGACGTCGAAGAAATCACCACGTTTCTGCGCAGCCATCAGCTCGAGCCAAAGCCCGCCGATCTTATGCCCACCTCCGTGCGGGAGGTGCTCTGCCGCAGCTGCCGCAATCTGGTCAACCACTACACGCTCGCACAAGACATCGAGCGCGCGAAACTTTTTGCCCGCTTCGTCGCCGAGTTCGAGCAGACGCACGCGCGCGAATCGGCCTGATGCCCCGCGCCCGCACTTCGTTGCGTCCAGCGATTTCGTTTTTGCCCGCCGCGCCCTTCGTCGCCTGAATCGCCGCTTGTGAACGCACACCCCGACAGTTCCGCCGTCCTCACACTCGCCGATCTCGCCACGTGGTCCTACCCCGGCTCGGCGCTCGCCGTCCTCGGCCACCCGATCAAGCACTCGATCAGCCCGGCGATGCACAATGCCGCCCTCGCGGCGCTCGCCGCCACCACCCCGCGCTTCGCCGATTGGCGTTATTTTCGCTTCGAGATTCACCCTGATGCTCTCCCGCGCGCGCTCGAGCTCTTCCGCGAAAAAAAATTTCACGGGCTCAATCTCACCGTCCCGCACAAGATCATCGCCTTCGATCGCATCGCCGCCATCGACCCCGCCGCGCGCCCGATCGGCGCCGTCAACACCCTGCTGCTCACGCCCGCCGGCTGGCGCGGCCACAACACCGATGGTCACGGCCTCGCCGCCGCCATCCGTGAAACCCTTGGCCTCGATCTCGCCGGCGCACACGTGATTCTCCTCGGGGCCGGCGGCGCCGCCCGCGGGGCCGCCGTCGAATGTCTCCAACGCCGTTGCGCCTCCCTCTGGATCGCCAACCGCACCGCCGCCAACCTCAGCGCGATGCTCAGCGATCTCGCTCCGCTCGCCGCCGGGATTCCTTTGCGCGGCTTCGCTCCGAGCGCTCCACCCGTCGATTTGCCCGCGGGCACGCTTGTGATCAACGCCACCAGCGCGGGCCTTCGCTCGACTGATGATTTGCCCGTCGAACTCACGACGTTGCCCAACGTCGCCGCCGTCTTCGACATGATCTATAATCCGCCGCAAACGCCGCTCCTCGCCTGCGCCGCCCGCGCCGGCCTGCCTTGCGCGAACGGTCTCGCGATGCTCGTCCACCAAGGCGCCAAAGCCCTCGAGATCTGGACCGACGTGCCCGCCGCCACGACCGCGCCGATCATGGCCGCCGCTGCGCGCACCGCCCTCACGCGCTAGCGCTCGCTTGCCGCCGCCACGCTTCGCCCTGAGGCTTCTTTTATGTTTTCCGCCTACGCCGAAATCGCCGCCGCTTATCCTTGGGTGTTACCCACCGCCGCTGCGCTGCTCGGCGCGATGATAGGCAGTTTTCTCAACGTCGTCATCTACCGCGTGCCCGCGGAAAAATCGATCATAACGCCCAGCTCGCACTGCGCCTGCGGAAAACCCATCGCGTGGCACGACAACATTCCCGTGCTCTCGTGGCTGATCTTGCGCGGACGTGCCCGCTGCTGCGGCGCCGCGTTTTCTTTTCGTTATCCCTTCGTGGAGTTGCTCACCGCGAGCCTGTTCCTCGCTTGCTGGCTGCACTTTCCGCCGGTGGTCGCGGTCGTGGGCTGGGTATTTTTAAGCTGCTTGGTGTGCGCGACGTTCATCGACCTCGATCACATGATCATCCCCGACACGTTCACCCTCGGTCTCGGGGTCGTCGGCGTGATTCTCTCGGTGCTCGTGCCAACGCTCCATGGCCAACACAGCGATTTTTTCCTGCTCGCGAGCATGCGCGCCGCGACGATTTCCCTCCAAGGCCTGCTCATCGGCTCCGGCATCGTGCTCTGGATCGCGTTGCTCGCCGAGATCATTTTCAAGAAAGAAGCCATGGGCTTCGGTGACGTAAAATTTGTCGGCGCCATCGGCGCGTTCACCGGCTGGCAAGGCGCGGTGATCGCCGTTTTCGGCGGCGCCGTCATCGGCACGGTCTGGGTCGCGATCGCGTGGCTCTGGCAAAAAATCGCCGGTCGCTCCGCCGCGCCTGCCGCCCTGAAAGCCGAAACGCCCGAGGGCGAACCAACCACGATTGGCCTTGGCGCGCAGGTGCCGTTTGGCCCGATGCTCGCGATCGCCGGCGCGATTTATTTTTTGTTTCTCCGCGGATTTGTCACCACGTGGTTCGCGCAATTCGGCGAGCTGTTCTAAGCCGCAACCGTAGCGCTGTCGCTCAGAGATACGCCGCCATCACGCGCCGCAACGCCGGCCGCACCACGCGCGCGAGCGACGCATTCGCGTAGCCCATCCACGCCACCGGCGTCGTCGTATCGAGCGGATAACGCAAAGCCCCGCCCGCTGGCGCCTCGATCACGCAACCCGCCTCACGCGCGATCATCGCCGTGCAAATATCGTAAGGGTGACAGCACAACGTCGCGCTCGAGAAACCCAACTTCGCGTACGCTAAAGGCCGCAAGTCGCCCAACATCCGGTCGTGCCCGACGATCAACTCATGCAGCTGACCACCTGTGCAAATATATTGATCGTCGAAGACGAGTTGCCCGCCGTTTTTGCCGTGCACGCCGAGTTCTTTCCACAGCGTTTCCTCGATGGCGCCGAGCAATCCTTTACCCTCGGGGAAAAACCGCGCGAGCGACGCAAATCCGTGCTCAAAATGTTTCAACGGCGAGGGCCGCACCGTGATTTTTTTACGGCCGCCACCGCGCACATCGACCGCCGCCGCGATCACGCCGCCGCCACGCACCGCGCTGAGTTGATCCGCGCGCCACTGCTTGCTCGTGGGCAACTCAGTCATCGCGGCCACCACAATATCGCCGAGGTGATTTTTCGCCCCGCGCTGCATCGCGAGCCCGGCCAGACTCCACGCCGAACGCTTGTCGTACATGAAACTCCGCGTGCCATCGATCGGATCAAGGATGCACTTGAAACGCGTCCGCGCCACCGGCGTCCCGCGCGGAAACGTCGCCGGCTCCCCGTCAGCCAAACCTTCCATCACGAGCTCCACCGGCCAACTCCGCGGCCAATACGCCTCGAACCACGCCATAATCGCCGCCTCGCTCAAGCGATCGACTTGGTAAATCGTATCCGCCGCCGTCACCGCCGCGACCCGCGAAAACGTCGCCGCCTGGCGCACGCGCGCCGCCACCAGCGCATCACGAATCGAATCCTGCAGCGCACACAAAAGCCGCCGCGCCCGATTCAGTTCTGCCATCGTCATCGTGGGATTCATGGTGAAAGAAAATCAGATCAACGCCGCGCCGTCACCCGTTTGCGCGTGTAAAACTTCCGGCGTCGCTCCGAATTTTTCCCGATAAGCCGCCGCGACCGCGTGCGCCTCGGCCTCGCCAAACGCCGCGCTCGTCAGCGCCATCACCGCGCCGCCGAAACCACCGCCCGTCAGCCGCGCCCCGAACACCGACGGCGCCGCCACCAACGCATCGACCAAAAAATCCAGCTCCGCCGTGCTGTTCTCAAAAAGCCACTGCGAGCTGCGGTGCGAAGCGGTGAGCAAGCGCCCCACCGCGACCAGATCGCCGCCTTCGAGCGCGGTCCGCGCCGCCGCCACGCGCGCGATTTCCTCGACGACGTGCCGCGCCCGCCGCGCGCTTTCCGGCGCGAGATTTGTCTCCGCCGCCGCGAGCGCCGCGCCGTTTGTTTCTACGAGCAGCCCGACGCCGAGCGCCCGCGCCGCCGTCATGCATTCGCGATGCCGCGTCGCGTACAACCCGTCCACAAGCGCGTGCTTCGTGTGCGTGTTAAAAATCCAAAAATGCGCCGCTGCCGGCAAGGGCGCCGTCGCAAACACTGGCCCGCGACAATCGATCCACACCAATTTATTTTTTTGCCCAAAGCCTGACACGCCTTGATCCAAAATCCCGCACGGCACGCCCACGAAATGATTCTCCGCGTGTCGCCCGATTTTCACCACCGTCTCGCGCGCCGGACGCACACCCGCCATTTCCAAAAACGCCAGCGCCGAAGCCAACTCAATCGCCGCACTGCTGCTCAAACCCGCGCCCGAGGGCAAATTCGACATCGCCAAAAAATCAAAACCCGCCGGCGCGGCCACGCCGAACTCCGGCAACGCAGCCAAAACCCCGAGCGGATAATTCACCCAGCTTTCCGCGCCCTCGCGTTTCGCCCCATCGTCGGCGCGCGAAGTGACGCGGGCCGGACGTTGATCACTCGCCCACTGGCGCCGGGCGTCCGCGCGCCCCCCCAACGCCACCCAAACGCCGCGATCCAGCGCCGCCCCGAGCACGGTCCCGCCGTTGTAGTCGGTGTGGTTGCCGATAAATTCGACGCGGCCCGGCGCATAGGCGCAGATTTCGGGCGCGCGGCCGTACGTGGCGCGGAATTTTTCAACGAGCTGGGCTTTCATGCGCGGGCGAATTTTAGCGCGCCGGTGCAATCGGCGGGGCGGGTGCAATGGAGCCCGCGGGCGGTGGTTGCGTCGCGGGGAAATCCGCCGGCACTTCGCCCGCGCGGCCTTGCACGAGCAAACGCAGCAGATGCCCGAGCGTTTCCTCGCGCGGACGCTTCCGCTCGAGGGCGAGTTGATCCGCGCGTTTCAATAACTGCGCTGCCATCGCCGCGGCCTGCGCGGGCGGTGCGCCGAGGCGCTCGCAGAGCTGAGAAAGTTGTTCTATTTCCGTCATGTGGCCTCGGGCACTACGACGATTTCCGCCGCGCCCGCAACCTCAAGCGCGAGTAGTTGAGCCGGTTGCCACGAGACGAGCGAAACCATCGCCAGACCGATAAAACCACCTTCCGCGAGATCCACCGCCGAGCGCAATTCGCCGACCTGACGTCCCCCTTGCCACAACGCCGCCGGCCGCTGCGGCGCCGCGCCCGGTCCGCGCACGCGCTGCAAACGCCGCCGCACTTGGCCCATGGATTTCAAGCGCGCCATCACTTCTTGGCCGAGGTAACAGCCTTTCGTGTAGGAAATCGTCACCGGCTCGAGCCCGCCCTCGCCGGGTAAATCCGCCGGCCCGATATCCGCTGGCAACGCCGGAATCCCCGCCGCGATCCGCTGCCGCTCCATCGCGACGCCGTCGATTTCGGCCCAGCCCACGATTTGCGCGCGAGCATTCGGCAATTCGGAAAGCGGAAAAATCCAGTCGAGCGTTTCTCCGGACGTTCTCCGTCCCAGAAAACTCAGCCCCACGCGCGGCGCCTGCGCAAACCACGCCACCACGCCCGCGCCGAGCAAAGTCAGGCCCGTCCACTCCGTCGTGACATCCTCCACGCTGACGTCGTCCGCGATGATATAATCTTCCAAACGCGCCCGCAACGCCGACGCCGCCACATGATAACTCACGATCCAAAACTCCCCCGCCGACGCCCCCGCGATCACAAAACTATCGGCCAAGACCTTACCTTTCTGATTGAGCCACAAGCCATAAACCGCACCAGCTGCACGCAGCCCACGCAGGTCGTTGGTAAACTGGCCTTGAAGGAAATTCGCCGCGTCCTCGCCCGTCACACGCAACACCGCGGCGGTTTTTCCGCTATGAAATTGCCGAAGCGATGAATTTTCCTTGGTTTTTATCATATTGTTTTAAAGTGATTTATAAATGACCTGATAGATTTTGATAACTTTGAGTTGACGGTGTGAAGATAAAGTGTACCACTTATATTGTCAGATTTAAACACTTCTCCCGCCTAGCGGGAGTTTTGGGGTAACTAAGAAAGCAAAGGCCGGTCACATAGGGGTATGTGACCGGCCACTTTTTTGCCCAAATTCCTCGGTTTTAGGGCAATCTGGGACTTGCCGCGGCCTCTTGGAACCCACCAAGCTGACCGACCATGCAACGCACTTCGGACATCAATGTCGTAGCGACCCGCGCCCTACCCTCGCCCGCCGCGCTTTTGCGCGATTTGCCCAAGTCCGAGGCCCAAGCCGCTTTCGTGACCCACGCGCGGGAGGATATTCACCGGATTATTTTCACGGACGATCGGCGATTCCTGCTGTTAATTGGGCCCTGCTCGATCCACGACATCGAGGCGGGCCGCGATTACGCCCAGCGTCTCGCTGCCTTGGCCAAAGAAGTCTCCGATCGGGTCCTGATTGTGATGCGCGTGTATTTTGAAAAACCTCGCACTACCGTCGGCTGGAAGGGCCTCGTGATGGATCCGCACCTCGACGGCTCGCACGACATCGCCGCCGGCTTGCGTCTCGGCCGTGCTTTTTTGCGCGATGTGCTTGATCTGGGTTTGCCCACGGCGACGGAATTTCTAGATCCCATCACGCCACAGTACGTAGCCGATCTCGTGTGCTGGGGTGCCATTGGCGCCCGCACGACAGAATCCCAAACGCACCGCCAAATGGCCTCGGGCCTTTCGATGCCCATCGGTTTTAAAAACAGCACCGACGGCACACTCCAGGCCGCCGTCAACGCCATCAAAGCCGCCGGCCAACCCCAGACGTTTCTCGGCGTGAACCTCGACGGCGCCGCTGCCGCCGTCGACACCCGCGGCAACCCCAACTGCCACGTCGTCCTCCGCGGCGGTTCTAGCGGGCCCAATTACTCCGCCGCCCACATCGCGCAAACCGAGGCCCTCCTCGCCAAAGCGGGGTTGCCACAGTCGATCCTGGTCGATTGCTCGCATGACAACTCCGCGAAGAAACCCGAATTGCAGCCCGACGTAATGCGCGCGCTCCTCGCGCAAATCGCCGCCGGCAACCGCTCCATCATGGGCGCCATGGTCGAGAGCAACCTCGCCGCTGGCAACCAGTCGTTCCCGCAGCCCAAAGAAAAACTCCGCTACGGCGTCAGCATCACCGATGGCTGCATCGACTGGGCGACGACCGAGACCATGGTGCGCGAAATCCACGCCAGCCTCGCCCCGCGTTTTAGTTAAGTAAACGCTCGCCCCCTGCGCCCACACCCCGACCTGATTGGACATTGCCAAAAAAAGTCGGTCTGTCGTTTGATCCCAAGCAGATTTCATTACAGTCCGTACCCCTGTTAGCATCCCAACCCATTTTTACATCATGAGCGAAAACTCCACCCCCACCACCCCGCGTTGCGAATACACCTACGCGTTCCTGATCATCCGCCTCTGGCTCGGTCTGCGCGCCGTGCTCGCCGGGCTCGAAAAATTTGAAAGCAAAGGAAACTACTCCTTCGTCGGCTACTACGAAAATATGAAGCGTATGGCCACCGGCATTACCGGCGCCTCGTTCTTGCCGCTCTGGTCCACCAAGCTGTTCGCCGCCAGCATCGGCTACATCCTCATCACCCTCGGCGTCGCGTTACTCGTCGGTTTCAAAACCCGCTGCACGTTGTTCTTCATGGGGCTCACCTACGTCGCCCTTTCCTTCGGCCTCATGGCGGTGCAGGAGAGCGACGGCGTCGCTTGGCTCGGCATGCACGTCGCCCTAGTCGCCGGCGGCCTCGTGCTCGTTCAACACAACCGCTACACGCTCAGCCGCGGCTAAGCGGACCCGGCCCCCAACGCCCCACCTCTGCCCGCCATGTCCGACTCTTTTTCCTCTCCCGTCACGCGCCGCGATTTCCTGAGCACGAGCGCTAAGCTCGGGGCCTTCATCGCCGCCGCGCCCTACATCGCTCGCGGCGCCGAAGTCGTCGCCAAGTCCGACCAACTCAACGTCGCCCTCATCGGCTGCGGCGAACAAGGCCGCATCCTCACCAACGCAGCCCTCAAAATCCCAGGCATCCGCTTCAAAGCCGTCGTCGACATCTGGGGTTACAACCGCACCTACGCCGAGCGCCTCTTGAAAAAATTCGGCCACGACCCGAAGCCCTACGAAGATTACCGCCAGATGCTCGCCGAGGTCACCGATCTCGACGCGGTCATCATCGCTACGCCCGATTTCAAACACGCCGAACACACCGTCGCCGCTCTCAAAGCCGGCAAACACGTTTACTGCGAGAAGTTGATGTCGAACACCGTCGAGGGCGCCCGCTCGATGGTCCTCGCCGCACGAGAGACGAAAAAACTGCTCCAGATCGGCCACCAACGCCGAAGCAATCCCCGCTACCGCCACGCCAAGGATCGCATCCACCTCGAAGGCCGCCTCCTCGGTCGCATCACCAACATCGCCGGCCAATGGCACCGCGCTGTCACCGACGATTTCGGTTTCCCCAACGGCCAAGGCATCCCCGAAGCGAAGCTCAACCAATACGGTTTCGCCAACATGCACGAGTTCCGCAATTGGCGCTGGTTTAAACGCTACGCCGGCGGCCCCATGTCCGACCTCGGCGCCCACCAGATCGACGTCTACAATTGGATGCTTGGTTCCAACCCCACCATGTGCATCGCCAGCGGCGGCGTCGATTACTACAAAACCCACGAGTGGTACGACAACGCCATCGCCATCTTCGAATTCCCCACCAAGGAAGGCACGGTTCGCGCGACCTACGAGGTTCTCACGACCACCAGCGCCGGCGGCGGTTACCACGAATACTTCATGGGCGACGAGGGCGCGTTAAAGATTTCAGAAAATCCGAAATACACCAAACTCTACCGCGAAGCCCGCGCGCCCGAGTGGGACAAATGGGTTACTAAAGGTATCGTCGCCAGCCCGACCTCCGGCGAAGGTGCGCCCGCTCCCGTCAAACCTTGGGAAAAAGTCGGCGTCAAAAAACTCGGTGGCCCTGCCAAAGCCTCCACGGTCGACGTCCGCGAGACGGCCGCGTTGTCCGCTTGGGACATCCCGGTCACTCTCGACAAAGCCATTCACCAACCTCACCTCGAAAACTTCTTCGACGCGATCCGCCTCGGCACGCCCCTCAATTGCCCCGGCGAATCCGCCTTCGCCACCGCCGTCACCATCCTCAAAATCAACGAATCCATCGCCGCTGGCAAGAAGCTCACCTTCGCGCCGACCGACTTCGTCGCCTAAACTCGTCCTTCTCCCCTATGAACCGTTCCCGTCTCTCCCTCCTCCTCGCTCTCCTCGCCCTCACCGGAGCGGCCCAAGCCGCAGACTCCGTCCCGCTCCAAATCGAGCTGCCCAAGCCGCTTTTCGCTGGCACACCGCGCCCCATCTCGCTGCCCAACCTCGAGAAACCCCGCACCGGTAAACGTCCCGACCTCATGGTCCCCCCCGGTACCGTCAACCTTTCCAAAGGCAAACCCGTCACCAGCAGCGATTCCCTCCCCGTCATCGGCGAACTCACGTTCATCACCGACGGTGATAAATCCGGCACCGACGGCACCTACGTCGAGCTCGGGCCGACCCCTCAATGGATCCAAATCGACCTCGGCGCCCCCGCCAAAGTCGCCGCCGTCGCCATTTGGCACTTCCACTCCCAAGCCCGCGTCTACCACGACGTCGTCGTCCAAGTCTCCAATGACGCCACCTTCAAGACCGGCGTCACCACGATCTTCAACAACGACGACGACGACTCCTCTAAGCTCGGTAAAGGTAAAGACCAAGCCTACATCGAAAACTACGAGGGCAAACTCCTCGACGGCAAAGGCGCCACCGGCCGCTACGTCCGCCTCTCTAGCAACGGCAACACCTCCGACGAGCTCAACCACTACTGCGAAGTCGAAGTTCACGGTTCGCTCGTGAAGTAAACTCCTCCCGCCACCCGCGGTGTAAAAAGAAAGGGCGGACATCACCAGTCCGCCCTTTCTTGTGCCCGCCCCACGCGCGCCTCTAAGCTCAGCCCCATGTTCGCCCCCGCCCTGAGACGCTGGATACCCCTCGCGCTCCTCGTCGTACTCGCCCTCGGGCTACGAACCTACGAACTCGACCGCCGCCCGCTCCACGCCGACGAAGCCAACCAAGCCGTAAAAACCGGCGAACTTCTCGAGCATGGTCGCTACGCCTTTGATCCGCGCGACCACCACGGACCCACGCTCTACTACGCCGCGCTCCCGCTCGCGTGGCTCCGCGGCGAAACCACGCTCGCCACGCTCAGCGAAACCACCGTCCGTCTCGTCCCCGCGCTCGCCGGCACCTGCGGCGTTTTGCTTTTATTTTTTCTCGCGCGCCCGCTCGGCTTCGGGCCCGCCTTCCTCGCCGCCGCCCTCCTGGCCGTCGCTCCCGCCTCCGTTTATTACAGCCGCTATTTTATCCAGGAAACTCTCCTCGTCTCCTTCACGCTCGCCGCCGCACTGGCCGCGCAACGCTGGTGGCAAAACGCCCGCCCCGCGTGGGCCCTCGCCGCCGGCGCCGCCCTAGGCCTCATGCAAGCCACCAAGGCCAGCGCGCCCGTCTTCGTCATCTGCGCTCTCGCCGCCGCACTCCTGGTCGCCCGCTGCCGCCCCGCGACGACGCACCTCGGCCGCGACCTCACGTTGATCTTCGGCACCGCGCTCGGTGTCGCCGCGCTGTTTTATTCATCGTTCGGCACGCACGCCGCCGGGCTGGGCGACGCCGTCGCGACGTACACATTCACCTCGGCCCGCGCCACCGGCGACAGCGGCCACGAAAAACCGTGGTGGTACTACGCCGCCCTTTTCAGCTGGGAAAAAAATGGCGGGCTCGTCTTTCAACAACTCGCGTTTTCCGCACTCGCCCTCAGCGGCGCGCTCCTCGCCTTCGTCACACGCCAAAAACTTCTCCGCATCGTCGCCGTTTACACGTTGCTCGTGTTTTTCACGCTCTCGTTCCCGCCGTACAAAACCCCTTGGCACGCCGTCCACCTCGTGCCCGGTCTCGCCGTGCTCGCCGCCGGCACGCTCGCTCTGATTCGATGGCGCGCCATCGCCGTCGTCACCACCGCCAGCCTGATCTTTCTCCAACTCGCGCAAACTCACCTCGGCGCGTTTCTCCGCGCCGCCGACGCCCGCAATCCCTACGCTTACGTCCACAGTTCGCCCGACGTCTTGAAAATCCGCACGCTCGCCATCGCCGCGCTCGCTGCTCGCCCCAGCGGCGCGATTCACATCATCAGCGAAGAATATTGGCCGATTCCGTGGTACCTCCGCGCGTTGCCCGCCGGCTCCGTCGGTTACTGGGCGACGCCGCCTGCCGATTGCGACGGTTCGCTCGTCCTCGCCTCGGCCGCACAAGCCCCCGCTGTGCGCGCCCGCCTCCACGGTGATTACCGCGAAACCTTCCTCGGGCTGCGGCCGGGTTTTCTCTGCGTCGTTTTCACGCCCGCGCCAGCCGCCCCATGACGCCGCGCTATTCCCTCGTCGTTCCTTTTTATAATGAAGCGGGCAACATCCTCCCGCTCATCGAGAGCGCGGTCGGCGTCCTTGATGCGCTCGGCCACGATTACGAAATTCTCCTCGTCAACGACGGCAGTACCGATGCCACCGCCGATGAAATCGCCGCCTGCCTCGCGCGTTGGCCGCGTTGCCACGCGCTCCACCAGCCGCGCAATCTCGGCCAAGCCACCGCGCTCATCGACGGCCTGCATGCCGCGCGCGGCGAAATTATTCTCACCATGGACGGCGACGGCCAAAACGACCCCCGCGATTTCCCGCTGCTGCTCGCCCCCGTCGAAGCCGGCACGCTCGACGTCGCGTGCGGCTGGCGCCATGACCGCCACGATTCTTGGCTCCGCCGCAAAATGTCTCGCCTCGCCAACTTCGTCCGGAGTCGCGTCCTCGGGGATCACCTGCACGACAGCGGTTGCCAACTCCGCGTCCTGCGCCGAGCGACCGTCGCCGCGCTATTTCCGTTCGAGCTTCTCCAATCTTTTTTACCCGCCATCTTGATCGCCGCCGGATTCCGCCTCGGCGAATTCAAAGTTCGCCACCACCCGCGCACCCGCGGCCAAGCCAACTACGGCCTCCGCCAACTCTGGCTCCGCCCTACCCTCGCCATGCTCCGCCTCCGCCGCCGCATCAGAGCAAGTGTCACCTAATAGGTGAGACTCTTTTCTAACCGTTTTTACGCAAAATTTTCACGGCATGAAATTCCCGGAGTTTCCCGAGTTCCACCATGAGGCGATGGCGACGAGGTTTGCCCTCGTCATCGCAGACCAGTCGCCCGACTACGCGCGTCAGGCAGCGACGGCGTGCTTCCGCGAACTCGACCGGCTCGAAAGCGAACTCAGTCGCTACGTCGAATCGAGCGACATCGCCCGCGCCAACCGTCTCGCCTTCGGCGAAACCATCGTAATCGGCGAAGACGCGTTGCATTGCCTGTTGCTCGCCGCCGACGCCTCGCTCGCCACTGACCGCGCCTTCGATGCCGCGTACGCTTCGGAACGCGCGTCCGCGCAACCCGCCGATGCACCGCTCTTCACGCTCGATCCCGCCGCTCACACGCTCACGTCTCATACCGCGCAGCTGCACCTCGATCTCGGCGCCATCGGTAAAGGTTACGCCCTCGACCGGCTCGCGGCCGTCCTCGCCGATTGGGCCATCACCCGGGCGTGTCTCCACGGCGGCGGGAGCAGCGTCCTTGCGCTCGATCCGCCCGCGGGCCAGCGCGGTTGGCCAATCAGCCTCGGCGAGGACCAACATCAGCGCGTGCTCTCGCTCACGCGTTGCGCCCTCAGCGGCTCCGGCCTCGCCGTCCAAGGCGAACACCTCGTCGATCCGCGCGCCCAAACCCGCGCACAGCGCCGCGACCGCACCTGGGCCCTCGCGCCCGGCGCGGGTTTATCCGACGCGCTTTCAACGGCGTTTTTTATTTTCAGCGATGCCGAGGTCGCCGCGTTTTGCACCGCTCATCCGCACGTCGGCGCCGCCCTCGCCCACGCCGATGGAAAACTCGTCGCCTATGGCGCGCTCGCCGCGCTGCTCGACTGAAGCCAACGCGCAGCCCCAGCAGCCACGTTTCTTCAACCAGCAACACCTTCTAACATCTACCCGATCGCCGAAAATCTTTCGTGCGCTCCGCCTCAGTTTCACAATGATCACCGCTCTTATGAAATCCCCCATTCGCGTCGCCGTCACCGGAGCTGCCGGTCAAATCGGTTACTCTCTGCTTTTCCGCATCGCCTCCGGCGCGATGTTCGGTCCCGACCAGCCCGTCATCCTCCAGCTCATCGAAGCCCCGATCGAGAAAGCCCTAAAAGCCCTAGAAGGCGTCGCCATGGAGCTCGATGACTGCGCGTTCCCGTTGCTAAAAGGCATCGTGCAAACCTCCGACGCCTCCGTAGGTTTTAAAGACGCCAATTGGTGCCTTCTCGTCGGCGCCAAGCCCCGCGGCCCCGGGATGGAGCGCGCCGATCTGCTCAAGGACAATGGTAAGATTTTCATCGAGCAGGGTAAAATCATCGATGCTGTCGCCGCCGCTGATGCCCGCATCGCCGTGGTCGGAAACCCCGCCAACACCAATTGCATGATCGCAGCCTCTCAGGCCAAGCGACTGCCCGCCGATCGTTTCACCGCGATGGTGCGCCTCGACCAAAACCGTGCGCAGACCCAACTCGCCAAAAAAGCCGCCGTCGATCTCACCGCTGTCAAAGACATCTTCATCTACGGCAACCACAGCCCCACGATGTTCCCGGCCTTCGCCCACGCCACGATCAATGGCCAACCCGCCACTTCCATCATCACTGACAGCGCGTGGCTCCAAGGCCCATTCTGCGAAACCGTCGGCAAACGCGGCGCCGCCATCATCGCCGCCCGCGGTCTTTCCTCTGCCGCCTCTGCCGCCAACGCCCTCGTCGACCACGTGCGCTCCCTCGTCACGCCCGGCGCGATTCACTCCATCGCCGTCAAGAGCGAGGGCCGCTACGGTTTCGATGCCAACGTCTGGGCCGGTATGCCCGTGCGCACCACGACTCCCGGCAGCTACGAAGTCATCACCGGCTACGCCATGGACGAATTCGCGAAATCGAAAATCGCCGCGACCAACAAAGAACTCGCCGAAGAACGCGCGTTCGTCGCCGATATGATCAGTTAAAAAAACTCGACACTTCTTCAGCGTTTTTTCTCAAGCGGCGCCTTCACGGGCGCCGCTTTTTTATTGTTCGGTGCCGCAGCTACCATCCGCCGCCGCCGAAACCACTTCAGCCTTACAACATGCCCGCGAGCACGCGCGCCTTCGTGAGCGCAAAGGCCCGCCGCAACTCCGCAAAACCCGCCACCAATTCCCGCGGCGAGCCACCCCGCGCGAACTGCATTTCCAGCGTCGCACCGTCGCACGCCACCGCCGCATCCACGCCCTCGGCGTGCAGCGTGCAGTGCCGGCAATCCGACGGATATTCCACGCTAAGACCAACGCCCGCCGCCTCGTCCTTCGAATCAAGCCCTTCGACCGCATCGATCACGGCCTCGACGCGCACACCTTTTTTGAGCGCAAACACCACCGAGGAAAATTGTCCGGCAAACAACGCGTCGAACTCCGCCACCTCCACCAGCTCCGCGTTGCGCAAGCTGTGCAACGTACGCGTCACCGTATAACTCGCCGGATCGGCCGGCTCGAGCGCGTAGCTCCATTCGAGCGTGAAATCCTTAGCCACGAGCACGGCCGACGGACTCGCCACTTCGAGCGTGAGTTGCGCACGCTTGTAACCGAGCGCGGCCTTGGCTGCCTGGAAAAATTTCTCTCCTTCCGCGGCAAGTTCGTCGGTGCACAGTTTCGCGAGGAACGCACTCGTCGCGGCATTCACGGCGTCGGGCACCGTGTGATGCGCCTTTTTGAAACCAGCTAAATTTTTCACGAGTCCGCCGCTACGCCCCACGAGGCTCACGCCCCGGATAAACGCTTGCGGTTGCTCAGCCGATTTTCCCATCCCGCGATTCAGCCCGCCTCCGCCGCCAGTGCCACGCAAAAAAATCTAAACCTGCGGAGTTTAAGCCGGCGTTGCGCCCAGAACAATTTCTCTGCGTTGATACTATTCTTTTACCGTGCCTGCCCCCACTCCGATTCCCGTCGTCTGCGCCGTCATCGAGGACCACTCCGGTCGTATTCTCATCGCCCAACGCCCCGCCGACAAACACCTAGGACTCAAGTGGGAGTTTCCAGGAGGAAAGGTCGAACCGGGCGAAGCCCCCAACCTTGCGCTCCTGCGTGAACTCACCGAGGAGCTGGGTTGCACCGTGGTCATCACCCGCATACTCGAGCCGTTCCACTACGATTACACCCGCGTGGTCATCGAGATGTTTCCTTTTGTCTGCCAGCTGGCGCCCGGCAGTGCCGCGCCCGCTGCACTTGAGCACGTCGAGATCCGCTGGATCACACCTGTGGAAATTTCCAATTTCGATCTCGCTCCTGCTGATTGGCCTGTTGTCGCGCGTTACCGCGCCGAGCCGAAACCGAATTGTTCTCACGAATAATTCGCCGCCGATTTTTTCATCTAACCCCATACTAACCCCAAAACTCCGTGAAAAAATTTCACCTGCTACTGACCGCGCTCGCTTTAATGATCAGCCCTGCAATTGACGCCGCCGAAGCCGCGAAGCTGGGTCTGTCAGCGCTCGAAAATCTCCGACCTGCCCTGCCGATCATTCCCGAGCGCTCGTTTAACCTCGCCGATTACGGCGCCAGCGGCGACGGCCACACGCTCAACACCGCGGCTTTTCAGCAGGCAATCGCGGCCGTTCAAAAAGCCGGTGGCGGTCGTCTGATCGTGCCTGCGGGCGTGTTTATCACCGCGCCTTTCACCCTGTGCTCCAACCTCGAACTCCACCTAGAAGCAGGTGCCGTCATCAAAGCCCCCGAGACATTCGCCGCTCTTGGCTTGCCCGATCCGGCCACTTTTAAAACTCAAGCGGAGGCTAATGCTGTATATAAAGTTCCTGAGCCTCTCATTAGCGGAAAAAATCTTCATGACGTAGCACTAACCGGAACCGGCACCATCGACGGTAGCGGTGCTCACTGGTGGGCCTGGTCCGAGCGCGCCGCCCGTAACCTCGCCCGCACCCAACCCGGCCGCGTCGTCTATCGCCGCCCTCACTTGGTCGTTATCAACGGTTGCGAACGCCTCCTCGTCTGCGATCTCACGCTCTCCAATTCCTCGATGTTTCACCTCGTACCCAAAAACATCACCGACCTCACCATCGCGCGCATCAAGGTCCGGGCTCCTTGGGACGGCAGCGGCCCCAACTCCGACGCCATCGATCCCGGCCCAGGCACTAATTTCTGGATTCACCACTGTGATATCGACACCGGTGACGACGACATCGTGATCAAATCCGGAGGCACCAATATTTTGATCGAAGATAATATCATCAAACACGGCCACGGTCTCTCCATCGGTTCGGAGACTAGTGTCGGCATTCACAACATGCTCGT
>CANFSZ010000026.1 GCA_947449835.1 Opitutia bacterium | reverse complement strand
CAGCCCTCGAGGCTGACGGCGCCGACGGTGCGGGCGCGGCGCTCGACCTCGACGTGGATCTTGGGTGTGAGGGTGGCGCAGTTGATGAAGGTCTTGCCCTTGGCGCCGAGGAGGAGCGAGTCGCCGGACTCGCCGAAGATGGCGAGCTGGGAGGCGTCGTCGGTGACGACCGTGATGATCACATCGGCGGCGGCGGTGACGGCGGCGAGGGACGTCGCGTGAGTCGCGCCGATCTCGGTGGCGAGGGCGGCGGCACTGGGGGCGTGGACGTCGTAGACGGCGGACACGGTGTAGTTACACTCTTTGAGACGGCGGGCCATGTTGGCGCCCATGCGACCGACTCCGACGAAGGCGATTTTTTCAGCAGGCATATAGAAGGATGTGTTTAGGGGTTTAAAAAAGAGACGTTAGCGGGCGAAGTAAGGATTGTGGAGACGCTCCTGAGTGAGCGTGGTGAGCGGGCCGTGGCCGCAGGCGAAGACCGTGTCGCGGTAGAGCGTCATGAGCTTGGTGCGGTTGTTCTCATATTGCTCGCGGAAATGCGTGGGACTGCCGCCCATGGAGCAGGAGAAGATGGAATCGCCGACGATGGCGAGCGGCCAACTGAGGCCGTCGACGACGTAGGAAGTCATACCGGGCGAATGGCCGAAGGTGAGGAGGGTTTTGACGGAGAGCTCGCCGAAGTGGAAATGGGCGTTCTCCTTAAACGTCTGCGCGCCGGGGGAGTCGGAAGTTTCGAGTTCGCTCGTCCAGACCGTGGCGCGGGTGGCGGCAACGAGTTTGGGGAGATCGGCGATGTGGTCGTCGTGCGTGTGCGTGAGGAAGATGGCGCTGACGCGGAGCTTCTCGGCGGCGATGAGGCTGAGCATATCGTCGCAGTTGGCGCCGGTGTCGAAGACGGCGGCCTCTTTGGTGCGGGAATCCCAGATGAGGTAGCTGTTGACCGTCATGTCCTCGAACGGGGTGTTGAACATCGCGAAGCCCCGTTTGAAGAGCGGTTGCTCGGGATACCATGAACGGTGGGCGAGGGCTTCGAGGGCGTCGGGTGAGAGTCTGAGGTGACGGGCGACGCGGCGGATGACGGGGACATTGACCGTGCCGCCCTTGACGGCGGCGAGCTCGGGCAAGGTGACCTCGGCGCGGGAGGCGAGGTCGGCGTCGGTGATTTTCATCCCACGCTGGGTTTTGTTGATGACGTCGTTGAAATTATCTTCGAGCGGGATGCGGGCCATAGGTTTGAAACGCTGCGCTGGCGGAGTGAGCGCGCAAGCTGAATGGCGGTGAAAATAACCGGAAGGTGCGGGTGGGGCCGTGGCGCCGAGGGCGGCGAAAGGAAGCGAGCGGGTGAAAGCGCGGAGATTGGATTGGCCTTGGCGCGGGTGCGTGGCGCAGAGTGGGGTGATCTTTAACTACGAAGCCATGGACTATCTTTCTCTCATCGACCGCAGCCGGACGATTTACAAACGCTCGGACGTGACCCCGATCTTCGCGCAACCGGCGGCGTTTGCGGCGCTGGTCGATGATCTCGTGAAACCCTATCGCGACGAGCGCATCGACATCGTGGCGGGGCTGGATGCGATGGGCTTCATCGTGGGCACGGCGTTGGCGTTGAAGCTGGGCGCGGGCTTCGTGCCGGTGCGCAAAGGCGGGAAGTTGCCCGTGGCGCATGACCGCGAGTTGACGACGGATTACTCGGGCACGGTGAAAACGTTGGAGTTGCGCACGGGGGCGTTTGCACCGGGCAAGCGGGTGTTGCTGGCCGACGAGTGGATCGAGACCGGAGCCCAAGCGCGCGCGGCGATCGCGTTGATCGAGCGGGCCGGGGGCGTCGTGGTGGGGATCGTCGCAATCGGATTTAGGAACAACGAGAAGACGGCGGCGCTCTGGGCGCGATACCGTTGTCACGGCGTGTGGCCCGAGCAGGTCTGAGCGGCGCGAGGTACGCGGGGGTTTAAGCCGTGAGGTGTCCCGCGCGGTAGAGCGCGGCCAGAAGCACCTCGAGCGATTGGCGACCGGCGACTTTGAGGAACGTCTCGTTGGGTCCGTGCGTGAGCCGCGGCGGCGAGGCGAGACGTTGCGAGCGCGTGCCGGGGCCATAAACCAAAGGCAACAATTGCGCCTGATACGCGGGCGGCAGTGATGACGTGATGATCGTGGCGTCGGATGAACCGGGATTGCGATCGAAGCTCGCGCGACCCGAGGCTACGGCCGCGATGAAGGCTGCGCCCACGGGCGCATCGGCGCAACGCGCGGCGACGTCGAAGCCGGCGGACAACGCCAAAGGTTTGACGGCGGTGTATTCGAAGCCGGCGAGTTCGGCGAGGACGTCGGGCAAAGGAAAATGCCCGCGCTTGGTGAGTGTGAGACGATGCGGGACATCGGCCGACGCACTGGCCGCAAGTCCGATGGCGGCGGGAACGGTGCCATGGGAACGTTCGTCGCCGGCGCGGATGAGCGTGCGCTCATCCGTCGCGAGGAGCGCGGCGAGCAACGGATTTTTATCGGCGGGCGCGGTGCAGACGTGACCGAGGGGCGCGTGGTGCGTCCACGTGAAGTCCGCGGTGACGGGCGTGGTGGGCGTGATGGAAACGGGGCGCCACTCCGCGAGCGTGAGTTGGGCGGCGCGGAGTTGCGTGAGCGTGCCCGTGAGACGGATGGTGTAGCTGCTGCTCTCGGCGGTGTAACACAGCGGCAAGTATGGAGCGTCGGAGCGCACGGTGTTTTCGAGGACGAGCAACGTGCTGCCGGTGGTGGGTGCGGGGAGCGCGTGGCCAAAGGCCTGACCGAGCGTGACGCCGGTCTTGGGGCCGGCGCCTTCTTCTTTAAATGTGAACGTAAAGATGACGTTGTTGAGGGCGATCGCGCCGGTGCTCGCGAGGTGTGCGAGCCAGAGCTGGGTGGCGACGCCGGCTTTGCAATCGTTGACGCCTTGGGCGACGAGTTGCGTGGCGTCTTCATAGGCCGGATGCGGCGCAAACGGCGCGGTCCACAGGGAAGGTTCGCTCGGGACGGTGTCGACGTGCGCGCTCAGATAAAGGAGCGGACGCGTGGCCTCGATCGCGGGCGGCACGCAGGTGAGGTTGCCCGCGACATCGACGGTGCAGATGTAACTCGGGAGGAGCCGCTGCATCCGCGTGCGGACCTCACCCATAAGCGCAGTGACGGCGGCGGGCTCGGTGAACGGCGACGGGGTGTGCACGAGCCAACGCAGCGCAGCGAGGTAAGACTCGAAGTCGGCGGGCGTGAGGGGAAGCAACATGGTGAAGGGACCGGGTGAAACGCAGGTGAGGCGCTGGGGCAGAACCGTGAAGCGAGGCGAAGGCGCGTCAACTGCGCGCGTGGGGGCGAGCAGTTTCGGGGCGGGTGGGGTGGTGGAGTTCGGTCTGGATTTTCAGACGTGGAGCGAGCGTAATGGTTGAAACTCCATTCCCCGCATGATCGTCCAAGGTATTCTAAATCCGCAGTTGCTCGCGCTGCTCGCGCGGGTGCGTCACACCAACACGCTCGTCATCGCGGACCGCGGGTTTCCGTTTTGGCCTGAGATTGAAACGGTGGACATTTCGTTGATCGATGATGTGCCCACGGTGTTGCAGGTGTTGCTCGCGGTGCGGGCCAATTACACCGTGACGCAGGCGTTCATGGCCAAGGAATTTGCACGCGAGAACGCGGCGGCGACGCGCGCGGCTTTTGCGGCGGCGCTGAAAGGCGTGAAGGTCGCGACGGAACCGCATGCAGCGCTCAAGCGGCGCGTGCCGGGGGCGATCGGCTTGATCCGCACCGGAGATACGACGCAATACGCCAATATGGTGTTGGTGTCGGGCTGAGGCGGTCGGCATCAAACGTCTTTTAAATTGATCACGGACACGCGTCCGGCCTTTGATCATCGTCTCTTCTTTATCTAATATCATATGAGCACCTCCCCTGATTATCTTAATTCACTGTTTTCGTTGCGCGGCAAAGTCGCGGTCGTCATCGGCGGCACGGGCGAGTTGTGCGGCGCGATGGGTGAAGGCCTCGCGGCCGCCGGCGCGGAAGTCGTGCTCGTGGGTCGCAATGAAGAAAAGGCCAAGCCGCGCCTCGATCGCATCCATGCGGCAGGTGGCAAAGGCTACTTTGTCTCGGCTGAAGCCAGCGAGAAGGCGGCGCTCGAGCAGTTGTTGGCCACGGTGTTGGCGCGCTCGGGTCAGGTTGACATAGTGGTCAACGGTGCTGGTGTGAACTCGGCGACGCCGTTTCTCGATATCGCCGAAGATGAGTTTGATCGGATCGTGCGGATCAATATGAAGGGCGTGTTCTTGGGTTGTCAGATTTTTGGCAAGTACCTGGTCACGCGCGGCCAAGGTGGCTCGATTATCAATCTCGGCTCGATGTCGGGCGTGGTCCCGCTCTCGCGCGTGTTTACCTATTCCGCGACGAAGGCCGCGGTGCATAACCTATCGAAGAATCTAGCTCGCGAGTGGGCGACGCAGAAGGTGCGCGTTAATACTTTGGTGCCCGGCTTCTTCCCCGCGGAACAGAATCGGAAGATCCTCTCCCCTGAGCGCGTGACCTCGATCATGGGCCACACCCCGATGAAACGCTTCGGCGAAGCTAAGGAACTGGTCGGTGCGACGCTATTACTCGCCGGTGATGTCGCGGGTGGCTTTATTACCGGCTCCGAGATTATTGTAGACGGAGGTTATCATGCGATGACGATCTGAGTTGGCGATAATACTATTATAATAATCAGCTATATAAACCTTGCGGGTGAATAGTAAAAGACACCTTATAGTACTGATGATCACCGAACAAATCAAAGAACTTGAGGCGACCAAAAAGAAACTCGCCTCTTTGGAACAGTCGATTGCGCAAGAAATGGATGCCGAATTGGCGGGATTGCCCGGCAAGTACGGTTTCGATTCGATGCAGGCCTTAATCAAACGCTTGAAGTCGATCGGTGGCGTCCGCGCTAAAAAGACCCGATCCCCAAAAGTAAAAGCCGCGCGCCCAGCCTCCGGTAATAAGCGCGCACGCGCTACGATCACTGAAGAGATGAAATTGCAGGTCAAGGCGATGACGGAAGCCGGCAAGACCGGTCCGGAGATCGCTGCGGCCGTCGGTATCTCGATGCCGAGCGTACAGAACATCAAGAAAGCCTTTGGTCTGGTGAAGGCTCGCGTCTAAAGCTCCGCTGCTTTCTAGTAGTTGTAAACCCCGTCATTTGGCGGGGTTTTTTATTGGACTATTAGAAGGACACGCTGGGTCAGTCCGTAGTGAGGTTGAATACTACCATAGACCGCGCCCGCTTACTTTAATATCGCGCCAAGGTAGGATCGAGTTGTTCAGCCCAAGCGTCGATGCCGCCCGCGACATTACTGACGCGAGTGAAACCTTGGGAGCGCAGGTACTCGGTGACGCGCAGACTGCGACCGCCGTGGTGGCAATGGATGAGCAGGTGTTTGTCGCGCGGCAGCACAGTCAATTGCTCGGGGATCTGGCGCATGGGAATCGGTTGCGCGCCGGCGATGCAACAAATCGCGCACTCATGGGGCTCGCGCACATCGATGAGCCACGTCTCAGCCGGAGCGGTGGCGATGAGGCGCTGGGTTTCTGCAACGGAGAGTTCTAATGGGACGGTTGCTTGGGACATGGAAGTGGGCGTGGATGCGGGCGAACAGGTTGACGAGTAATTTGCTGGATTGAGGGCGGTGATCGCGGGCGAAGGTGCGCAGGAGCGGCACGTAGGTGAACGCGAAAATTTGAGATCGGAGAATTTTTGGTTCAACGCGTCGTAGATGAGCAAGCGTCCGCGCAAAGTTTCGCCGATACCCGTGATCAACTTGATCGTTTCCAGCGCTTGCAGGCTGCCGATGACGCCGCACAACGCACCGATGACGCCGGCCTCCCCGCAATTTGGCACCATGCCCGCGCTCGGTGGCTCGGGAAACAGACAACGATAACACGGCGCCCTGTGCTTCGGATCGAACACGGTGACCTGCCCCTCAAATTTATAAATGCTGCCGTACACCAGCGGCCGGCCCGCGAGGGTGGCGGCGTCGTTGTTGAGGTAGCGCGTCGGAAAGGTGTCGGTACCGTCGACGATGATATCGTAAGCCGCGAAGATACTCAGGGCGTTACTGGCAGTGATCCCCTCGGCGTGCTCGACGACGCGGATCAACGGATTCGTTTGGCGCAGGCGCGCGGCGGCGGAGGCGACCTTGGGTTGGCCGAGGGAGGCGTCGTCGTGGAGGAGTTGGCGTTGGAGATTGTGCGCTTCGACGCGGTCGAAGTCAGCGATGCCGAGCGTGCCGACGCCGGCGGCGGCGAGGTAAAGCGCGGCGGGACTGCCGAGCCCGCCCGCGCCGATGACCAGCACGCGCGCGGCGGCGAGTTGTTGTTGTCCAGCGAGGCCGATCTCGGAAAGCAACAGGTGCCGACTGTAGCGCGTGAGTTCGGCGGGGGAAAGGGAAGGCAAAGCGGCAGCCATCAGGCAAAGAGAGTCGGGTGCGGGCAGGTCGCAATTGAAATTGCACCGCGCGGGCGGGCCGGGCGAACTTGCGGCATGCGTTTTATCGGAATCGACTACGGCACGCGCCGCTTGGGTCTCGCCTATGGCGATGAGCTCGGCGTGGCGACGCCGTTGCCGGCCCAAGTCGAGCCGGAACCAGAGCGGCGCTGGGCGGGATTGGTGGCGATGGTAAAGGCGCGACGCGCGACGGATCTGGTGCTCGGTTATCCACTCAACATGGATGGCACGACGGGATTCAAGGCGAAGGAAGTCGATGCGTTTGCGGCGCGGTTGCGCGCGGAGCTGGGGCTGCCGGTGTATCTCGTGGACGAAACCCTCACGAGCCACGAGGCGGAATCGACCATCGCCAAGGGCCGGCGTCGCGAAATCCGGGCGAGCGGGATCGTGGATTCGCGGGCGGCGACGTTGATCTTGCAGGATTATCTCGATCAAAAATTTCCGCAGAATCCACCCGATGAAAGCCGCTGAACCCCCGGCGCTTCCGCGCTGGAAATGTGTCTGCGCCTACGACGGGGCGCCGTTTAGCGGTTGGCAAAGTCAGCCCGGCGGCAACGGCATCCAAGATATCATCGAGGCGCGTTTGGCGCAGATTTTCGGCGGGCCGGTGCGCACGCATGCGAGCGGGCGGACGGATGCCGGCGTGCACGCGCGCGCGCAGGTGTTTCACTTCGAAGCGGCGTGGCGGCACGCGCCGGAGCGGTTGTTGGCGGCGCTGCGCTCGGAGTTGCCGCCGGCGATTCAGATCGCCTCGGTGCGCGCGGTGCCGGCGACGTTTCACGCTCGGTTCTCGGCGACGGGGAAAATTTATACGTATCACGTGCACCTCGGCGACGCGGATCCGTTTACGCGGCCCTATGCGTGGGCGGTGTTTCGGCCGTTGGATTTGATCGCGATGGAGGCGGCGGCGGCGGAGTTGCGCGGTACGCATGATTTCAAGGCGTTCTCGGCGTTTAACGGCGTGGAGCGTGAAGACACCGTGCGGGATTTGCGCCGGCTTGGGCTCGTCCGTCGCGGCGCGCACGTACGCATCACGGCGGAGGCGAACGGCTTTCTGTATAAAATGGTGCGGAGCCTCGTGGGTGCGCTCGTGGCGGTGGGTGAGGGCAAGCTCACTCCGGCGCAAGTGCGGGAGATTCTGGCGTCGCGGGTGCGGACGAATGTCGTGCAGACGGCGCCGCCGCAGGGGTTGTTTTTGGAAAAGGTGTTTTACCGGTGAGCACGAGCGGCTAACTCTGACGGGGCTTGGGAGACGTGGTGTTTTCGCCGTCGTGCGTCGCTTGCCGGAGCGTGGTCGAAGGCAGCGGTTTCAAACACCTCTGCGTGAAGTGCGCGGGCCAACTCGACTTTGTGCAGGCGCCGCATTGTGCGACGTGCGGGTCGCCCTTTTATTGCATGATGGAAGGCGAGCGGATGTGTCCGCATTGCGACGGATTAAATCCGGCATTTAGGACGGGTTGTACGGCGGTGTTGTTTCGTGGGCCCGCGCGGGCGCTGGTGATCGAGTTGAAATACCATCGCGGTATGCACGCGGCGGCGGACATGGAGGCGATTTTCGCGCGCTCCACCTAAGTACGGGCGCAGGTGGCAGGCGCGGTGCTGGTGACCGTGCCCTTGCGCGCGCGCAAAGCCCGGGAGCGTGGCTTTAATTAAAGTCTCTTGTTGGTGCAGGCTTTGGCGCGAGTGGGCCGCGGCCGCGTGGAGGAGTCGCTACGGCGCGACCTGGACACGCGTTCGCAGACGGAATTCGACCGGAAGACCCGCCAGGCCAACCTCAAAAATGCCTTTGCACTGGTTCCCGGAGCCCGCCTTACTCCCCATCTGAAATATGTGCTCGTCGACGATGTTTTTACGACTGGTTCCACGCTCAACAGCTGTGCGCGCGTCCTGCGCCGCGCGGGCGCGCTGAATCTCGACGTCGTGACGTTTGCCCACGGTTAACTTTCTCCTTCGCCATGCATTTTGATAAACCGACTTACAAGGTCCGCAAAACCGCCAAGAAAGAGATCCCCAAGGGTCTTTACACCAAGGATCCGCTGACCGGCGAAATTCTCTTCAATAAGGAGATCGAGGATAACCAAATGGTCGTGCCGCGCAGCGGGCACCATTTTCCCATCGGCGCGCGGGCGCGCATCGATTCGCTCTTTGATGAAGGTACGTTCGTCGAGTCCGACGCGGACGTGAAATCGGGCGATCCGTTGAAGTTCGTCGATTCGCAGCCGTATCCGGAGCGCATCAAGCGCTACGAGAAAGACAGCGGCCTGCCCGAAGCGGTGATCTGCGGCACGGGCAAGATTTACGGGATCAAAGTTTCCGTCGCGGTGATGGATTTTCGTTTCTGCGGCGGCGCCATGGGCGCGGCGGCGGGCGAGAAGATCACCCGCGCCATCGAGACCGCGCTCGCGAAGAAGACGCCGTGCATCATTTTTAGCGCCTCGGGCGGCGCGCGTATGCAAGAAGGTATTTTCTCGCTCATGCAGATGGCCAAGACCAGCGCGGCGTTGGGTCGCTTGGCTGAGGCTAAGTTGCCTTTCATCTCAGTGCTCACGCATCCGACGATGGGCGGCGTCACAGCCAGTTTCGCCACGCTCGGTGATGTGATCATCGCGGAGCCGGCGGCATTGATCGGCTTTGCGGGCGCGCGCGTCATCAAGGACACGACTAAGCAATCGCTCCCTGCAGGTTTTCAGACCGCGGAGTTTTTGCTCAAACACGGTTTGATCGACCAGATCGTGCCGCGCCTCGAAATGCGCGAGCGGCTCCGCGACATCTTAGCGGCTTTGCACACGAAAAAAGTGCCCGCCTCTGTAGCGGCTAAGAACTAAAACCACGACCGCCTGCTGCGGTGGTGGTTTTTCTCGTTCGCCCATGTCTGTCGAACCTTCCCTGACCGACTATGCGGCGGTGCAGGATTATCTTTTTAGCCTCAAGGCCCAAGGGCTGAAGTTCGGCATCGATCGCATGCGTCTGCTCGCGGCCGCGATTGGGCAGCCCGAACGCGCGGTGCCGTGCGTGCATGTCGCGGGGACCAACGGCAAGGGCTCCGTCTCGGCGATGCTCGATGCGATTTTTCTAGAAGCGGGTTTGCGGCGCGGGCTTTACACGTCGCCGCATCTCGTGCGCCTCGGCGAACGCGTCCAAGTGAACCGCCATATTTTGACCGAGTCCGAAATCATGGCGTACACGCGGGAACTCCGCCCCATCGCGGCGCAACTCGCGGCCACGGGCGGCGCGGATGATCATCCGAGTTTCTTTGAATTTATGACGGCGATGGCGTTCCTGCAATTTGCGCGGAAAGGCTGCGACGTGAACGTGATTGAGGTCGGCATGGGCGGGCGGTTGGATGCGACGAATATCGTGACGCCAGCCGTCAGTGTGATCACGTCCATCGGGCTCGATCATTGCGAGATGCTGGGCCACACCGTCGAGCTGATCGCCGCGGAAAAAGCCGGGATTATTAAACCCGGCGTGCCGGTCGTCATGGGCCGCGTGCCGCTGGCGGCGGAGCGCGTGATCCGCGCGCGCGCGACGGAATGCGGCTCGCGGCTCGTGAGCGTGAGCGACGTATTTGGCGCGGACCTCGCGGCGTATCCGGCGACCAATCTCGAAGGCGATTATCAACGTTGGAACGCGGCCACGGCGACGCTCGTCGCGCGCGAGTTAGTGGGACTTTGGTCGATCAACGAAACGCAGATTGCGCGGGGCTTGCGGCACGTGGATTGGCCGGGACGTTGGCAACGTATTCGCCTCGGCGGGCGGCTCGTTGTGCTCGATGCTTCGCACAATCCCGAAGGCGCGCAGATGCTTGAAACGAGTCTGGCGTGTCTGGTGAAAGAGACCGGACGAGCACCGATGGTGGTGACGGGCGTTTTGGGTGCGGTGCGGGCGCGGCCGTTATTGCAGACGATCAGCCGCTATGCGGCGGAGATTCATTTTGTCGTGCCGCAGCAGGCGCGCGCGTGTGGCTTTGCGGAAATGGAGGCGCTGGTGCCGGCGGAGTTCGCGGCGCGTGGTGGACGCATCGTGCGTTCGAGTGTGGATACGATTTTTCCGGGCGAGGATCGTTGTAACGTGGGCGGACCGGACGACGTTGTGGTCGTGACCGGCTCGATTTATCTGCTCGGTGAAATCATGGCGCGGCTGGTGCCCCAACGCGGTCCCGGCGAGGGGCGGTTGCAGGATTTTTGAGCCGCGGCGAACGTCGTGCGGATCAAACGAGTTTCACGAGGTCGGCCGTGGCGGGCACGTCTTTGATGATCTGCGACGGTTCGGGGCCGACGCCGAGGTAGCGGAGATTGGGGAGTTGCTCGGTTCTGGGCCAAGGTTCTCCGGCGTAGGCGACGTCGAGCGTGGCCTTCATCATCGCAGCGACGTAGCGTTGGGCGTTGCGCGGGAGGCCGGCGAAGTGGCGGATTTTCGAAATATCTTCGGTCCAGCCGGGATGCGACGTGTAGACGGGCTTGAGCGTTTTGCGCACGGCTTCGTTGCGGGGGACGTGGCGATAAATTTTTCCCGCGGCGTCTTGGTAAGAGGTGCAGATGAGCAAATCGCCTGACCACGCGCCAGAGTGCGTGAGCGCGTCGGACTTGTTGATCATGACGTCTTGAAAACCGCCGTAGCGGAGGGCGTCGCCTTTTTCCACGGCGTCGAACCAGCCGACCATGCGTTGGCGGCCGGTGCTGGTGCCGAACTCGATTTGCTTGAGCTTGATGGCGAGCGGGTGCGCATCGTCCATCTGCGTGAGAAAAGTGTGGGTTCCGACTTTGGTGTCGTAGGCTTTGGCCACGCCAAACGTGTGAATGCGTTGCACGGGGATGCCGGCGCTCTCGAAAAACTCGGGCGTGTATGTGTGCGAGGCGGTGACGTTGGGTGAGAAGCCGTGGCGTTTATCGAGCCAGTAAGCTTGGCCAAACTCGCCGATGATGGTGCGGCCGGCGTGGAGCTCGCGGAGAATCAACTCGCGGACTTCGCCGATGTTGGGCGCGAGGGCGACTCCGGCGGCCCAGGTGACTTGCGTGAGGGCCTCGAGGTTGAGCGTGAACGGCGTCGCACCGCGGAAGCGCGTGAAATCAAATTCTTCTTTAGTGAACACGCCGAGTTCGATGGCTTCGGCATTCGCGCGGAGCTCGGCGGTGGTGAGCTTGTCAAAAAAGCCGGCGAAAGTTTCGGGGCTGACCCGGCAGACGTGTTGGATGACGCGGAGGGCGCGATCGGCGCGTTGGGCGAGTTTGCGGGCGAAGAAGTTCGGGCCGGCGAGGAAATCGGAGTACGTCATCTGCCACTGGCCAATTTCGTCGGCGTAAGCGGGCGTAATGCCGCGGCCAGTCGAGCCGCGGGGCTCTTCGGCGAGGACTTTTTCGCGGTAATCTTCCCAAGCGAGATCGAGGAGGCGATGCGTGAGGTCGGTGACCATCGTGCGCTCGTCGATCAGCAGGCGCGAGAGGATGGCGTGGCCTTTGAGCTCTAGAGGTTTTGTTTCCCACCAGATTTTGCGCGGATCGGCGACGACGCCGGCGCCGATGCAAAGATGGGCTGCGTCGCGGACGACGACCCCGGCGGGGAGGAGGTTAAGTTTGACGCCGCCGGCGGTGTGGCCGGAGTTGGCGCCGCCGTTGACCTTGAGGACGACGGAGACGGCGTGCGGCGTGCCGCGAAGTTCGTCGGCGACTTCGGGAATGAGACGGCCTTTGCCCTCGTCGCCGAGCGAGATACCGACATCGGCGATGAGTTGGCTGGAAAAAGGAAGAAGTGACATGGGTTGCGGTGCAACCGAGTCAGGCCCGCGGGCGGAACGTCCCCTGTTGCCGAAAAGGAAAAGCGCGCCTGGTGGGGGGACGGCAAACAGAAAAACGGCCGGTTTGGGCCAGGTTTGCGCGAGGCGCGTTACGGCGTAGGCACAAAGACGGCGCAGACGGGCGAAGGGACGGCGAGGCGTTGTCCGGTAGGCGTGAGGTGGCCGGTTTCGGAGTCGACGCGGAAGACGGTGACGGTGTTGGCGTCTTGGTTTTCCGCGAGGAGCCAAGTGCCGCTCGGGTCGAGGGCGAAGTGGCGCGGAGTCTGGCCGAGGGTGGGTACGCTTTCGAGGTAGGTGAGCTGGCCGGATTTTTCGTCGATGCGATAAACGACGAGCGTGTTAGCGCCGCGATTGGAACTGTAAAGGAAGCGGCCGTTGGGGTGGACTTGGATTTCGGCGGTGCTGGTGCCTTTGGGGACAGCTTCGCCGGGAGGGAGCGTGGAGATCGTTTGGAAGTGAGTGAGCGAGCCGGACGCATGGTAGCGAAACGCGTCCACGGTGCAGAAGAGCTCGTTGATGACGTAGGTGAAGGGTTGATTCGGATTAAAGGCGAGGTGGCGCGGGCCGGAGCCGGCTTTGAGCGAGGTGCCTGCGATTACCGTGTTGCGCGTGAGTTTGCCGTTCGGTGCGTTGAGGAGGTAACAAAAGACGGTGTCGAGTCCGAGGTCGGGGACGAAAACAAAGCGGTTGTCAGGCGAGGGATAAACCCCGTGCGGGTGCGGGCCTTCTTGGCGATCGGGATTTACGCTTTTGCCCTGGTGCTGGATGAGGGAGGCCAGCGCGCCGAGTCGGCCGTCGGGGAGCAGGGTCACGGCAGAGACGCTGCCGCCGCCGTAATTAGCAATCAGCAGAGATTGGCCCGTGGCGTCGATGGCGAGGTGGCAGGCGCCGGAGCTGCCGGTGGAGATTTCGTTGAGGAAAGTGAGCGCGCCACTGGTGGGGTTGAGCGCGTAGGCTTTGAGGCCTTGGCCGGGCGTGCGTTTTACATCGGCGCTCTCGCCGAGGGCGTAGAGAAATCGGCCGTTGGGATGGAGCGCGAGGAACGCGGGGTCTGAAGCGGGCGCGACGAGTTCTGCGGGGGGAAGTAGACCGGTGACGCCATCGAGACGCGAACGGTAGATGCCTTTGCTTTCGGTTTTCGCGTGGGTGTAGGTGCCAAAGTACACGAAGGAGTCGGCAGGCTTCGCGGCGTGGAGCGAGGAGAGCATGACGCAAAGGCAGAAAATGACGCGGAGCAGGTACATGGAAATCGGGTTTTACCAACTCAGCTCGAGGACGCGTCCCGGAGTCATCGGACGGCCGGTTTGGGTCCCGATGGGGCGGGTGTATTCGAGGATGTAGAGTTTGGCGCCGACTTGAAGCAGATCGATGGGTCGAGCGAGTGGGGCGATGAACGTCTCGGTGCGGGCCTCGTAGATACCGGCGGCATTTTTTTGAAGGTCGACGGTGAGGAGGTCGAAGCCGACGTCGGGTTGACCGAGAAAATTACCGAAACGACCGAGGATGAATTTCCCGCGATAGGCGGCCGGCCAATCGGGACCACAAAAAACCATGCCCGCAGGTGACGAGTGGTTATGAAAGGAGGCGAGCGGGCGATCAGCGGTGCCGCCACCCGCGGGGCCAAAGTTACGGAGAGCCGGCGTGAAGCTGAGTTCCGCTGGGGCCGTGGGGGTGTAGGGATAAGGTTTGGCGGAGGCGGGGGCGTCGCCGAATTGGTAAGGAAAGCCGTAGTGTTTGCCGCGCTCCACGAAATCGAGTTCTTCGGGTACGTTGGCGTCGGGACCGTTGCTTGCGGAAAACAATTCGCCGCGATCATTCCAGGCGAACGACCACGCGTTGCGGATACCGCGGGCGAAGACCTCTATCGTGGGAGCATCGCTGCACGGATCGACGCGCCAGAGTGCAGCGGTGATTTCTGTTTCGCCGCCTTTCCAATAAATCGAGGAACGGCCCGCGCCGCCGCCGTCGGTTTCGCCGCCATCGGTGCGCGCGCCACTGCTCACATACATAAAACCATCCGGCCCTTCGGCGATGTGGCCCACGCCGTGATTGTAGTAGTTGTTGCCCCACGGATAACTCGTGCGCAGCCAAGGCTTGAGTGCCGTGGGTTGACCCGAGGCATCGAGCGGAGCCGAGCGGAAGATGATGACGCGATTGAGGTGGTGCGGCTTTTGGGGGAACTGCTGATTGGTGACTACGTAAAGCCGACGCGCGGAGTCGATCGTCAGGCCGAGCACGGCAAAAGAACCGGCGGTGACTTCAGCGTAATCTTTGGCGGCGAGCACGCGCTCAACTTTGCCGGTGTCGGTATCCAACCGGTAAAGATCGCCGCCTTCGTTGAGTACGAGGAGCCAGTTGACGCCAGGAATCGTGGCGAGGCGAACGCCGTTGGCTGGAAGCTGGGCCACCTCGCGCAACTGAAAGCCAGCCGGCGCCGCGGGCAACGGGGCGAACGGATCCGGCTTTTGTTTGGCACCGGCGTTGAGTTCGGCGCGGACCTGCGCGACCTCGGCAGTGGTCACGGCCTCGCCGGAGTTGCCCCACGCGTTGCGCACATAAGTGAGAATCGCCGCGGCTTGATCGTCGTTGAGCGGCTGAAAGAGGTTCATGACGTTGTTGTACTCGACGCCGTTAACCTTGATCGGACCGCTGAGGCCTTGGAGCACGATGCGGATGCTGCGGGTTTTGTCGGCCATCAGATAATCCGAGCGCGCGAGCGGCGGGAACACCGGGGCGATACCTTGGCCACTAGCCTCGTGACACACCGCGCAATGCACCTGAAACAACGTCGCCCCCCAATCGCTGCGCGTCGTGTCTGCCGCGGCGGCGTTGGCCGCACTGAGTCCGCGGAGCCATGCGGCCGATAAGACTAGAATAAGCGCGAGGGGTCGCATCCCTCGTGGATAAAAGAGCTGTGAAACGGGGCAAACTCTAACCGTGGCCCGCTCAAACAATGGGCTTCGCATGCGGCGGAAAGTTTTTCCTAATTGCCGGCTGGGTCCATCGCGGCCCGTTTTCATCCACACCATGTCGCGTCTCAATTTCCAGTTGCAGAAAGAATCCGTCGGCTCGAAAGCGCGCGCCGGCACGTTTACCACGCTGCACGGCGAAGTGCAGACGCCGATCTTCATGCCCGTGGGCACGCAGGCGACCGTGAAAGGACAGACCGTCGAGTCGCTCAAGGCGACCGGCGCGCGGGTGTTGTTAGCGAACACGTACCATCTTTTGCTCCGGCCCGGCCCGGAGGTGTTTAAGAAATTTGGCGGCATTCACCGGTTCATGAATTGGGACGGCCCGGTACTGACGGACTCGGGCGGGTTCCAGATATTTTCGCTCCCCGGCGAGCGCCACATGAATGAGGAAGGCGCGCGTTTCAAAAGCTACGTCGACGGCACGCACTACATGCTGTCACCCGAGTCGAGCGTCGCGATGCAGCGCGCGATCGGCAGCGACATCAACATGGTCCTCGACCAATGCATCCCCTCGACGGCGCCCTACGATCAGGCCGAAGCGGCGATGCACCTGACGCACCGTTGGGCGGAGCGCTCGCTGCGCGCCCGCGGCGACGGCCCGCAAGCGATGTTTGGGATCGTGCAAGGCGCGTGTCACCACGACCTGCGCAAAAAGAGCGCGGCGTATCTCACGAAATTACCTTTCGACGGACTCGCCATCGGCGGACTCGCCGTCGGCGAAACGCATGCGGAGCGCTACGAATTCACCGGTTTTGTGACCGATTTTCTCCCGAAAAATTTGCCGCGCTATCTCATGGGCGTCGGCACGCCGATTGATATTTTGGAAGCGGTGCATCGCGGCGTGGACATGTTTGACTGCATCATCCCGTCGCAGCTCGCGCAACGCGGCACGGTGTTTTCGTCGCACGGCAAACTCCGGATGTCGCGAGCGTGCTACAAATTCGACGAAGCTCCGCTCGATGCGAAGTGCGATTGCCACACGTGCCAACATTTCTCGCGGGCCTATCTGCATCATCTCGTGAAATCCGACGAGATGCTCGGCTGGCATCTCTTGGCGACGCACAACATGGCGTTTTATCACCGCCTCATGCGCGAGATGCGGGCGAGCATTCTCGCGGGAGATTTCGCGGCTTACTACGAGCGCCAGCGCCCGGACCTCGCGCGTTCTGACGACGATAATCCCAGCGTGCCGCAGAAACGGCAGAAGCCCGCCACGCTGCCGAAGCTCGGGGATTACGACATCGTCAAATCGCCCGAAGGTTTCGCCAGCATCCGCCAACTCAGCTCGGGCGAAGTGATGCACTCGGTGAACCGCCCCAGCGACGAGGCGGAGCGCGTGTACGTGCAGCAATCCGCGCTTGGGCGGCGCCTCTTGCGGCCCGCGGATCAACCCGCGCCGAGCGAGGAACTCGTGATTTGGGACGTCGGTCTCGGCGCGGCTTCCAACGCGATGGCCGCGCTCCATTGTTTCGAAAAAGTCCTCGAGAAAAATGGTATCGATGCGCTGCGACCCGTGCGGATGGTGAGCTTTGAATGTGACCTCGATCCGCTGCGGTTGGCGGCGAAACACGCGACGTTTTTCCCGCACCTCCGCCACGGCGCACCCCACGCCTTGCTGCAAAACGGCCGCTGGGCGCACGCCTCGGGTAAATGGGCTTGGGAGCTGCATCACGGTGATTTCCTTGAGAAATTCGCTGCCACTCCCGCGCCGGACGTGATTTTTTACGATCCATTTTCGACGAAAACAGATTCGGCGCTCTGGGTGCCGGCGGTGTTTGAACGGATGTTCGCGCACTGCGGCTTGAAGGCGACGGAGCTGTTCACGTATTCGTCGGCGACGGCGGTGCGCGTGGCGTTGCTCGCCGGAGGTTTCTTGGTCGGCGAAGGCGTGAGCACGGGGCCACGCGCGGCGACGACCGTCGCGATGAAGCGGCTCAATGGCGCGCACCACGGCAATGAGGCCCCGAAGTTGCTCGGCGCAGATTGGCTGGCGCGCTGGCGCCGGAGTGACGCAAAGTTTCCGGCCAGTTTGCCGATGGAGGCGCGGGCGGAATTTGAACGCCGCATCGAGCAGCATCCGCAATTTGCGCGGCTGGCGTGAACGCACGCCCCGCGGCGGTGGCGGAGTTTTAGTTCTTCCGCGTCGAGACCTCGATCACGTCGTGCGGGGCGGCTTCTTTTTGGCCGGCCGGGCTGACGCGGATGTAGCGGGCCTTGGCGCGCAGCGCGGGGAGCGTCGCCGCGCCGAGGTAGCCCATGCCGCTCTGCACGCCGCCGATGAGGTTGTCGATCGTGTCATCGAGCGAGCCGCTGACTTCCTTGAGGGCTTCGATGCCCTCGGCGGTGACCTTGCGGGCGGTGTCGTTTTTGTCGTGGCCGTAGCGGGCGGCGCTGCCGGCTTTCATGGCGGAGAGGCTGCCCATGCCGCGGTATTGTTTATAAACTTTGCCGCTGATCTCCATAATTTCACCGGGGGCTTCGCGGCAGCCGGCCAAGATGCCGCCGCAGATCACGGCGTCGGCGAGCGTGAGGGCTTTGACGATGTCGCCGGATTTGGTGATGCCGCCGTCGGCGAGGAGTTTGACGCCTTTTTTCTTGGCGGCGGTGCTGGCGACGTAAAGCGCGGTGAGTTGCGGGATGCCGACGCCGGCCACGATGCGCGTGGTGCAAATCGAGCCGGGGCCTTGGCCGATCTTGATGGCGTTGGCGCCGCAATCGGCGAGGAACTCGGTGCCGGCGGCACTGGTGACGTTGCCGGCGATGATGGTGAGATCGGGGAACGCGGCGCGGACGAGTTTCACCATGTCGCCGACGCCGGCGGTGTGACCGTGGGCGGTGGAGACGGCGACAGCGTCGATGGATTCGTCGACGAGGTTGCCGACGTGAGCGAGGATTTTTTCGCGATCAAGCGAGCCATCGGGCAGACGGATCGGCGAGAGGGCGGCGCCGACGACGAGGCGGAAATGCGCGTCGCGTGCGGGCTTGCGGCGGGCTTTGGCCTCGGTGGTGATGCGCTCGACGTCGGAGGCCGTGATGAGGCCGCGCAGACGATCGTCGGGATCGACGACGAGCATTTTGTTAATACCGACGTTGGCGGTGAAGAAGCGGTCGGCGGCGGAGATGGGATCTTGCGCGGCGGCGGCGGCGGTCTCGGTGATGAGGGCGGCGCGCGGGGTCATCACTTCGGAGACGCGTTTGGATTTGTAGCGCTCTTTGACGACGTTGCCGGAGAGGAGCCCGGCGAGACGGCCAGCGGCGTCGACGACGGGGAACGTTGAAAACGAGAAACGCTTGGCCTCGATCATGGCCAAGATGTCGCCGATGAGTAGATCGGGTCCGACGGAAATGGGGTCTTGAATGAGGCCGTGGATGTGGCGTTTGACGCGGGCGACTTCCTTCACCTGCTCCTTGGCCGGCATGTTGTAGTGAATGAGACCGAGGCCGCCGTTGAGCGCCATGGCGATGGCCATGCGGGACTCGGTGACGGTGTCCATGTCCGAGGAAATGATCGGAATGTGGAGTCGCAGCGATTCGGAGAGCGACGTGGCGGTGTCAGCCGACTTGGGGAGAATCTCCGAATGGAGCGTGGCTAGCGAGACGTCGTCGAACGTGAGGGCCGTGGGCAGGTTGGCGCGGAAGAAAGCGTCAGCCGGGAGATAAAATTCAGCATCGGCCGCGGCGGCGTCGAGCGAGGAGGGCGTGGCAACCTGAGTCATGATTGCCATGAACGGAGTAGGGCTGGACGCGACGAGCGCAAACAGAAATTCGGTTATGGGCTGAAATGCGGATGAACTGCGGCAGACGGAGCGGTGCGGGCGAAGGGCGATGCCGCGCGAAAGGAGTTGGTGCGGAGCGTTGCGTTGGTGGGCGCTGTGGGTTTGTTGGGCTGGGAATTTATGCGACTCCGGTTTCAGTTTCGGCGGTATCGGTTGGCGTTTCGCACGGCGGTGCGGACGGCGCATGGCGTTTGGACCGAGCGCGAAGGCCTGATCGTGCGCCTCACGGATGAGGCGGGCCGAGTCGGTCTCGGCGAGGCCGCGTGTTTGCCGTGGTTTGGGACGGAGACCGTGGCAGCGGCGGAGGCCGCGGCGGGGAAACTCGGCGAATGGATCGAGTCGGAGCAGTTGGCAGACGTGCCGATGAACCTCGTGTGCCTACGCAACGCCTTGGCCGCGGCGCAAGCGGCGCGCGCGAGCCGGATCGAAGGTCGAAACGAGGCGCGCGGCGTCGCGGCGCTGTTGCCGGCGGGACGCGCGGTGCTCGAAGCCATCAGGCCGAAGGCGGAGGCGGGGTTTCGCGTTTTTAAGTGGAAGGTCGGCGTCGGCGATCTCGCGGATGAACTTGGGCTTTTCGATGACGTGTGTGCGGCCTTGCCGAGTGGCGCGAAGCTGCGGCTCGATGCGAACGGCGCTTGGGACCGGCGCAAAGCCGAGCGTTGGTTGGAGCGTTGCGCGGAGCGGCCCGTGGAGTTTGTCGAACAACCCGTCGCGGCCGATGCGCGCGGGTCGGACGATTTGTTGCGGGGCTTGGCGGAAGATTGGCCGACGCCGATTGCGCTGGATGAATCGTTGGCGAGCGGCGCGGACATCGAGCGCTGGATCGGCGAAGGCTGGCGCGGCGTCTGGGTCGTGAAAACGAGTCTGTTGCGCGATGTCGCTGGTGCGTTGGCGCTATTGGAAAAAGCGCAAGCGCAGGTCGTGTTTTCCTCCGCGCTCGAGACAGCGGTGGGCGCGAAGGCGGCGCTGCAATGGGCGATGGCTTGGCCGGGCGAGCCGCGCGCCTTGGGCTTTGGCGTGTGGCCGCTCTTTCAAGATGCGCGGTGCGACGGGCCGTACGCGGCGCCCTTTATCCGGCCGGCCGACGTGGCCCGCATCGATCCGGAGGCCGTATGGAACGCGATTCCTTAAAAACACTCCTGCGGGCGACCGGTGGCGCGATCGAGCGCGGCGACGTTTTTTTTCTCGGAGATCCTCGTCTCGCGCTGAACATCGGCGACGCGGCCGCAAATTTACCGGTCGCAGCGGGTGATGTTGATGCGGCTGCGGCGGAGGGTCGCGGTTGGCTGCGCGTAGCGACGGGCGGAACGAGTGGCGAACGCCGTTGGGCGCGACACGATGAACGCACGTTGACGGCGGCGGTGCGGGGATTTTGCGCGCACTTCGGGCTCACGCGTGTGAATGCCGTGGATGTGTTGCCGGCGTACCACGTGAGCGGGTTGATGGCGCGGGTGCGCTGCGCGGAAACCGGGGGTCGCCACGTGCCGTGGTCGTGGAAACGACTCGAGGCCGGCGAACGGCCGGAGCTCGATCCGACGCAGGGCGACTGGGTGCTTTCGCTCGTGCCGACCCAGTTGCAGCGGTTGCTAGCATCGCCGGGTGCGGTGGCGTGGCTGCGTGGGTTTAACGTGATTTTTGTCGGCGGCGGGCCGGTGTGGCCGGAGTTGGCCGACGCAGCGGCGCGGGCGGGATTACGGCTTTCGCTGAGCTACGGGATGACGGAGACGGCGGCGATGGTGGCGGCGTTGCGACCCGAGGATTTTTTGGCGGGCGCGCGCAGTTGTGGCGGAGTTTTAGCTCATGCGGCGATCACGCTGGATGCGGACGGTCGCGTCGGGATTGCCGGTGAATCGGTTTTTCTTGGCTACGGCACGAGCGAACGAGCGGAGAAAATTTTTTGGACCGAAGATCTCGGGCGCTGGGACGAGCGCGGGCATTTGGAGATTTTGGGCCGGCGCGATGCAGTGATTATCACGGGCGGAAAAAAAGTGCAGCCGCAGGACGTGGAGGCGGCGTTACGGGCGAGCGGAGAGTTTTCCGATGTCGCGGTGATCGGCGTGCCCGACGCGGAGTGGGGCGAGATCGTCGTGGCGTGTTATCCGGCTGACGGGCGCGAGCCGGATCTGGTGCGGGCCGTGGCGGGTTTACTCGGGGCGATGAAGCCGAAACGGTTTCTCGCGGTGGCGGATTGGCCGCGCGCGGCGCAGGGGAAAATCAATCGCGCGCAGCTGAAAATTTTGGCCTTAAAATAACAACTAAGACTCCGCTCAGACGGCGCGGCGGCGAATCAGACCGACCACGACGCCTTGGGATTCGAGGCCGCGCGTGGGGATGATGTCGGCGTAGCGGGCGTTGGCGGCGCGGAGAATGAGGCGGCTTCCTTCGCGCACGAGACGCTTCAGTGTGGTTTCGGTGTCGTCGACGAGGGCGGCGATGATGTCACCGGTGCGAGGTTCGCGACGTTCGAGGGCGACGAGGTCGCCGTCGAGAATGTGGGCGTCGATCATGGAATCGCCGCGGACGCGGAGAAACCAAAAGTGGTCGGGGCGGGCGCGACGGACGCCGAAAATGGAAGGATCGAAGGTGATGGTTTCGTCGGGCGTCTGTTCCTGCATGGCGGGCAGACCGGCGGGGATGGAGCCGTAGATGGGCGCCTCGAAGAGGTGGGTTTGAACGCCGGCGGCTTTGAGGCCCCATTTACCGTCGGCGAGTTTCTCGAGCTGGCTTTTTTTGGCGAGGGCGCGGAGGTGGCCCATGACGGTGGCTTGGCTGGCTTCGAGCTGGCGACCGATCTGGCGCGTGGAAGGGGGGACGCCGTGCGTGCGTTGGTGGGTTTTAACGAAGTCGAGAATCTGGTCTTGGCGTTCGGTAAGCATGGGACGTTCGATTGAGTGCCACTCATCTGAGTGGTATCGGGCCAGAGATCAAGCATGGCTTTCGTCTGGCGTGCGACGCGCGGGATTGATCGGCGCGCGCGAAAAAAGCGGCGATTAACCGCCTTGAATCCAGGCGGCGAGGGCCGGTGGAAACGGGTGGCGTTCGCGCGAGGCGGAGGCGATGCAAACGTGTTCGGTGCGGAGGCGGGCGGCGAGTTTCTCGGGCGGGCCAAGGCGGAACAGTTCATAGCGCAGCTCGAAGGAGTGGGGCGTGAGCCGGGTGGGCGAGACCGTGACGCGGAGTTTGTCGCCGCAGACGAGCGGGCGGAGGTATTCGGCTTCGCTTTTGGCGATGGGGACGACCGTGCCGGTGTCGGCGAAGAAAGTGCGGAGGTTGATGCCGGCGGCCGCGAGCGCCTCTTCGTAGGCTTCGTGGGCGATGGCGAGGTAGTTCGCAAAAAAGACCACGCCGGCGGCGTCGGTGTCGGGAAAATGAATCGTGCGGGCGTAGCTAAAAGACATGGGCGGATTTTCGGTTTGGGATTTGGGAATTTCGATTTAATTGTGCGGCATGAATAAAAATGAGATCGCCGACGTGTTGCTGGAGATCGGGGTGTTGTTGGAGTTGAAGGGCGAAAATCCGTTTAAAATTCGCGCGTATCAAAGTGGCGCGCGGGCCCTCGAGGCGATTGAGGAGGCGGAGTTGGCGCGGTTAATTCAGGAGGAAAAACTCGGGACGGTGAAAGGTTTTGGTGAGGCGCTCGTGCAGAAAGTTACGGAGTTGCACACGACGGGACGGTTGGAATTTTTCGAGAAGTTGAAGGCCTCGGTGGAGCCGGGTTTGGTGGAGATGTTGGAAATCCCCGGGCTCGGGCCGAAGAAGATCAAGGCGCTCCATGACAAACTCGGCATCGCGTCGATCCCGGTGTTGAGCGAGGCGTGCGGGAAAGGGCTCGTGGCGGAGCTCGATGGGTTCGGCGAAAAAACGCAGGAAAAAATCTTGGCCGGAATCAAGAACCGCGAGGCTTATGGTCGGCGTCATCTGTGGTGGGACGCGCGGGCGGTGGCGGAACCGATCGTGGCGGGATTGCGGGCCTTGCCCGCCGTGAAACGGGCGGAGGCGGCGGGAAGTTTGCGCCGTGGGCTCGAAACGGTGGGCGACCTGGATTTCATCGTCGCGGCGGAGGACGTCGCGCCCGTGGTCGAGTGGTTTACGACAATGCCGAGCGTGAAAGAGGTGACGGCGAAGGGGGAAACCAAGGCGAGTGTGCGCTTCGAGAGCGGCTTGCAGGCGGATTTGCGGATCGTGCCGGAGGATCAGTTTGTTTTCGCGCTGCATCATTTCACGGGTTCGAAGGACCACAACGTGCAACTACGCCAACGGGCGCTGGCGCGCGGGCTGTCTCTGAGCGAGTGGGGCCTCGTGCCGGCGGAAGGCGAGGGGACCGCGAAAGCTAAAGCCCAAGATTTAAGCCTGCGCACGCGAGCGGAGACGGAGGCGGATCTTTTTGCGGCGCTCGGTCTGGAGTTTATCCCGCCGGAATTGCGCGAAGGCCTCGGCGAGATCGAGGCGGCCGAAATACGCTCTAACATTAAGTCCAAGGCTAAGACTGAGACGTTAAAGAATTCGTACGGGTTACCGCGATTGGTGGAGGCGAGCGATCTGCGCGGAGCTTTTCATAATCACACGACGGCGTCCGATGGACGCAGCACACTTGTAGAGATGACAGAAGCCGCGAATGCTCTAGGCTGGGACTATCTCGGTATCGCGGATCACTCGAAATCGAGTTTTCAGGCGCGGGGGCTCACGGAGGAGCGTTTGCTCAAGCAAATCGAAGAGATCGCGGCGCTGAATCGTTCGCGGCGTTTTAAGACGCATGTGTTCTCCGGCACGGAATGCGATATTTTGCCCGATGGCAGCCTCGACTTTGAGGCGGAGATGTTAGCTCAACTCGACTATGTGGTGGTCTCGGTGCACAACGCCTTCACGCAGGACCAGGCGACGATGACCGCGCGCATCATCCGTGCGCTCGAAACGCCTTACGTCACGATCCTTGGGCATTTGACGGGGCGCTTGTTGTTGCGGCGGGAAGGCTACGCGGTTGACGCGGAGAAGATCATCGACGCCGCGATCGCCCAGGGCGTGGCGATCGAATTGAACGCGAGCCCCTGGCGGCTCGATCTGGATTGGCGCCTCTGGCGCAAAGCCTCCGAGCGCGGATTGCGCTGCGTGATTAACCCTGACGCCCACGACACGGCAGGCCTCACGCATGTTCGCGCCGGGATCAACGCCGCACGCAAAGGCTGGCTCACTAAAGATGACGTGTGGAACACGCGCACTTTGGCGGAAATCAGCGACTGGTTGCGCTTTCATTCCAGCCGAGCGGAACGCGGCGCCAGTTGAAGTTTTCGCCCAAAAAATAAATCGGCGCTCTTCCATGCGACTAGATAGCGGCCGACCGCCCCATTTAAAGAATCGTGAAAGCTGCTGTTTTGGGTTCGTTCGCGCGACCGAATTCAGGGCTCACCGTACAATTTAATTCGCGGCAATGTTTTCCTTTTGTAACCCCAAGAACAAATCTACGAATTTCAGGACAAACTAGGTTGACACGTAACTTTTCGTCGAGACAAGTTCGCCACCAGTGCTTCTTAGACCCTCGCAAGATTTTTCCCTTATCGCAGTTGTTTTCGACTCTATCGAAAATCGCTGTTTCTGGGCATGAAACCTGCAAAGTCATTTTCTTTTTTAGATCTAGCTCAACTTAACCGTTCCCACTTAAGACAAAACTCAACCTCACGGCGGATGCAGAGATAGTCGGTTGCGACGGCTACAGACGCCCAACAAAAAACTCATAAATTTTTTTATCCTATGATCACCCAAAGTCTCACCCTCGCGTTTCTTCTTGGCGACATGACTCCGATGGAGCTCTTCAAGCATGGCGGTCCCATCATGTGGCCGATCTTGCTGATTTCGTTCTTGGGCATCACGGTCGTGGTGGAGCGCATGCTCTTCATTATCCGTGAAAATGGCCGTCGTGAACCCGAGGTCGTTGAAAAGATGCTCGAGTCCGTTGAGAAAGGTGACATCACCGCGGCTCTCGCCCTCGGCAAGAAGAGCAATGACTCGGTCGCCCGCATCTTGGTCTACAGTCTTAATAACAAAGAATACTCGCTCGCTAACGCTTTCATCCGCGCTTCGAGCCAAGAGTTGACCCGCTTCTCTCAAGGCATGGCCACCCTCGATACCGTAATCACGGCGGCTCCTCTCCTCGGTCTTCTGGGCACCGTTACCGGCATGATGAAAACCTTCGGCAGCATGCAAGGTGACATCGGCGCCGCCGCTGGCCAAATCACCGGTGGTGTCGCTGAAGCGCTCATCGCCACTGCTTGTGGTCTGTTCATCGCCATTCTCGGCCTCCTGCCCTTCAATTACATCAATGCCCGCACGGAGCAGGCGAAGCAGGAAATTTCCGACGCCTCCCACGCGCTCGAAATCTACCTCAAGAAGTCTGAATCGGTTTCCGGTCGCTAAGCGATATCCGGAAAGATACTTCCCTCTCATTATCGTCTCCAACTAGCACATATATGGCCGGATCAAGCTCAGGCGGGGGTGGCGGAAAGAAGAAGGCGCGCATCGAGATCATTCCCTTGATCGATGTCGTCTTCTTCCTCCTGGCTACCTTTGTGTTGTTCACGCTCTCGTTGAACAAATCACAAGGTCTCAGCGTCTCCCTGCCTCAATCGGAGACGGGTGAGGCCCGTGATCCAAGTGGGACTGCCACCATCAGCGTGACTCAAGAGGGTACCATCGCATGGGATAAAGACCCAGTCACTTTGGATGAATTCCTTACTCGCCTCAAAGCCTTCCGGGCGGTGCACCTTGAGGATTCAAAAATTCTCATCAATGGTGATGAAAATGCCCCTTTCAATCAGGCGATCTACGTTTTTGACGAAGTGCGTAAGGCAGGGATTCAGAAAGTCTTGATTGAAACGCGCGTAAAGCCTGCGGGTTCCTAATTCGCCCGGTTTAAATTTAACCCAATTCTATTTATGGCAGGTGGAGGCTCACATCAATCCGACGACGGTAAAAAGAAAGCACGCATCGAGATCATTCCCTTGATCGACGTTGTGTTCTTCCTGTTGGCCACTTTCGTTCTGTTTACGCTCTCTCTTAATAAGATTCAATCACTTCCCTTGAATCTACCGGTAGCCGCGCCCCCTGGCCCGACCAAACCTGATGACGATAGCGTGACGTTACAGGTATCCGATCAAGGCACATGCTATTGGAACAAGGAGCTCATCACGGTTGCCGAAATTCGCCCACGTCTTGTCCAATATAAAACCCAAGTCAGCAATCCGCGCGTTTTGATCGCGGGAGATGACAAGGCCCGATTTGGCACCGCTGTTTTAGCTTTAGATGAAGTAAGAAAAGCAGGTATCGCCCAGGTTTCCGTCGAGACAGTCGTTCGCGGTACCGGAAAGTAAACCCACAACCGCCTACTTTATCATGCGCCGCGATTTAATTATTGGTCTGCTTGTGTCCTTCGTCATTCACGGGGGCATTGCGTGGCTCGGTGAGATCAAACCGACCGTCACCAAGCAAAAGCCGAAGGAAGAAGTTCCCACCATCCAGTTGATGGAAATGCCCAAGATCGAGCCCGACGAGCCCGAAAAAGTCGATACCGATGAAGCTCCTCCGAAGCCCGTAGATTTTGCGCCTCCTATGCAGACGGATGTTCCGCAGATTGTCACGGACACGTCTTTCGTGCAAAAACTGCAACCCCCGCCTCCTGATGGTTTAACGATCAACAAGGGAGCGATTACTATCCCTCAAGGCCAAGTCGGTGGCCTAGGCAAAGGCATCGAAGTTTTCGACATCTCCAAACTTGATCAGGCCCCTGTCGCTAAATTTCAAGCCCGTCCACAATATCCGTTTGAAATGCGGCGTGCGGGCATCGCCGGTGAAGTCTTGGTCGATTTCATCGTCGATTCCAACGGTGATGTGCGTAACGCATACGCCGCCCGATCCTCCCAGCGTGAGTTTGAATCTGCAGCGGTTCAGGCGGTCAGCAAATGGAAGTTCCGCCCCGGTAAAAAGGGTGGCAGGAACGTAAACACACACATGCAAGTTCCGATTGTGTTTACCCTTAACGAAGATTCCTAAACCGAGAGTATTAGCGGTACTACGCACCTTTATCCTATGTTTTCTTCCTTTCGACTTCTCTTAGCCACCGCGTTCGTCGGTATAGCTTTGGTCAGCGTCCAATCCTTTGCCGCTGAAGAGCAAGGACCTCCCGGACTTAATGAAAAAGTCAGTGAGGCGCTTCAGCAAAAGATGAAGCCGCAGTTGGATGCTAAGAACTGGGATGCAGCATTGGCCGTGATTGATAGCATGTTGGCCACGGTTGACCCTAATAGCTACGACACCGCGTTTCTTTCCGACATCAAAGCCAAGATTTTTCTGCAGAAAAATGACTACTCTAAGGCTATTGCTCCGATGGAGACGACGCTGCGTCTAGCTGACAAACATCCGAATTATTTCGATAAAAAAGCCGTCTTAGATACGATTTATTTTCTGGCCCAAATTTACTACCAAGAAGGTACATCCAGCAAAGTAAGCAGCGTCCAACAGCAGTATTTTAACAAGTCCTCTGCCTACATTAAACGCTGGTTGCAGATATCGCCAAAGAAGAATCAGGAAGCTTCATTGTTCTACGCCTCGATCTTATATAATCAAGCGGTCGTAAATCCCGACAAAATTGATCTATCGTTGGTGCGCGCCTCTCGTAAAGAAGTTGAAGAAGGTCTCCTCTCCGCCCTCAAGCCAAAAGAAGGTTTTTACATGCTACTTTTAGCTGCGATGCAGCAAGAAGCCGATGTCGCGGGATCTGCTGAAGTACTTGAGCAGATGGTCAAGATGAAGCCCGAGAACAAAACCTATTGGCTGCAGTTGATGGCCACTTATCTTAACATGGGTAGCGGCACGGAAAAGGATGAAGCTAAAAACCGTGAGAATATTGCCCGTGCTATTAATACCATTGAGCGTGCTCAAGCATTAGGGCACCTCAAGACACCCAAGGATAACTATAATTTGGTTACGATGTATTACAATGCCGGTCAATTCGGCAAAGCCACGGATCTCTTGTACGGCGGCCTAAAGTCGGGTGAAATCGAATCCGATATCAAAAACTGGCAACTACTTGCGTACTCTTACCAACAAGTCGGTCAAGATACCAAGGCCATTGCGATTTTGCAGGAAGCATCGAAGCAGTTTAAGACCGGTCAACTCGACTTCCAGATCGGTCAAATTTACTCGTCGATGGATAATAAAACGCAAGAGGCCTATAACGCATACGGCGCTGCGATTAAAAAAGGCGGTTTGGATAAGCCACACGCCGCCTATATGTTTCTTGCTTACACGGCATTTGAATTGGAAAAATTTGATGATGCCTTGGAATCTATTTTGAAAGCTGAGAAAACTCCCGAAGGCGCCAAGGATGGTCAATTAATCCGCCTCAAATCCGCTATTCAAGAAGCACTTAAAGAGCGTGAAGCAGCCAAAGCTGCGCTCGAAGTTAAAAAAATCTAATTTATCCCATCAATTTAACATGAAGAAAGCATACATTTACTTCGCCGCGCCGTTTGTCGGGCTGATTATTTTCGGCGCCGTCTATTGGAATTTTAGCGCCAACTACGAACAAGTAGAAGCCGATAAGCTGGCTAAGATCAAAAAGGCCAAGCAAGAGAAACTCATGGAGGATGCTCGCTTACGCGAAAAAGCAGTGAATGATGCGCTCGCGTCTCAGGAGAAGCGCAAGAAGGAAAAAGAGATCAAAGACGCTAAGGATCGTAAAGATGCTGAAGATCGTGAAAATGCGGTTCTAGCTCGCAACAAAGCAGCTCGTGATGCGGAAAAACTTCAAAAACAAGCAGATAAATTGACCAAAGAGCTAGCTGCCGCCAAAGAAGAAATCGCTAAAATTCAGGAAGATAAAAAACGCCACGCCGATGAAGCAGCTTTCCTGAAATCGTTCGTGGTCAAAGTTGAGTCGAACGCCAAGGGCCTGAATGCGGTTCTCGAAAAAATCGCTGCTGCTGATGCTGCCGCAGAAGCGGCTGCTAAGGCTGCCGCGGCCGCCGCAGCTGCTGCTAAGAAATAAAAACCTCTAACTGAATTTTACTCATGAAAAAATGGATGTATTTAATTGTCCCGACCGTGATGTTGGGAGCGTTTATGTTTCTTTACATAGCTGAATCCAAAGAAGCTGAAATTAAGGAAAAGGCTAAGGCGGCTGAGATTGCTAAGGTAAAAGCACAGGATGCTGAAAAAAAGAAAATCGCTGAAGAGAAGGCCCGCTTGGATTCCGCGAAACGCGCCGCTGAGCGCGCTGCTGAAGATGCGAAACGCGAAGCGGATAAAATCGCCAAGCGCGAAGCTGAATCGAAGCGTATTCAGGATGAGACCGATAAATACTTGGCTGATGCTGCTGCCCAATCTAAAAAAATTACTGACTTAGAGGTGCAAGTCGAAGCTGCTCGTAAAGCTAAAGATCAGGCCAGTCGTGAATCCTTCGATCTGCTCAAACAAGTTGAGCGGGCCAAGGTTGAACGCCGTAATGCTGAGATTGAGATTGCTCGCCTCACTGAAATGCTGGCGCGACGGGCGAGTGACAGCTCTATGACCCGTATGCCGGCTCCGCCGTCACCCGCGGTAAAGTAAACTTCGTCCTAAAACGCGAAAACCGGAGTTAATTCTCCGGTTTTTTTATGCCTGGTTGAAATCTCGAATGTCCTGACCGCTAAAGGAGACTAAAATTTTAATTGGCTGCCCGACTAGGACTCGAACCTAGACAAAGCGAGTCAGAGTCGCTTGTGCTACCATTACACCATCAGGCAAAAATGAAATCTCCCAAGTTTTGAAAGCTTAATGAAGCTGGAGCCGGCGATGGGATTCGAACCCGCAACCGCCTGTTTACAAAACAGGTGCTCTACCATTGAGCTACGCCGGCTTTGGATTTTCCAAAACTGATGAGATTATAAAAAACTTGGTGGCTCCCCGGGGACTTGAACCCCGAACCAATTGATTAAGAGTCAACTGCTCTACCATTGAGCTAGGAAGCCGTGAGGGTTAGGAAAATCGCTTTCACCCTCTTAATGTCAACCTCGATTTGCTGGGTAAAAACCCGTGTGTCCCCGCGATGAGATGCTTGTATTCATTTCATTGATACATAATTTTTAGTCAAGGCACGTGTGCTATGGTGATCGCTGATGGTTAAACTCAGTTGTTATGAATAGGGCTTTCGTTTGCTTCGAATTAATGGAGCCTGTGTCGTGCTGACTTTATTCATAATCATTACGGAGTATCTTCGCTCGTGGAAATCGTAGGGTTAATGGGGCGAAAAATGACTAGTGATACAAACTGCATAGAAATGAAAAATTTTGCGTGCCATTCATAAAAAAAGATGCCAATAATTTCTCATGGCCAAAAAAACCACCAAGTCCACTGCCTCGAAAAAACCGGTTAAGAAAGCCGTCGCAAAAAAGAAAGTTGCTGCGAAAAAGAAGAAGTAATTCTTCTTGGTTTGCCGCAGGGAAATTGAGTCAAAGCCGTTTACGACTTAACTCATTTAATATTTCAGCTGCGTGATTAGGCGGGGCGATTTGCGCCCCGCTTTTTTTGTGCATGTTGGGCGTTCACGCCGTGCTTTTATCCAGCATTGCATTTGGGGGATTGGACTTAAAGCGGTTGGTTCGCGAATTTTCCGTGGATTTTGGTTTCATGCAAAGGAGGGTAGTGGGGCTTAATTTGGGTAGAATTGAGAGAGGTTTATTTTTGCCCTTTACAGTTGGCGATGGGTGGTCTGTTTTCTTCATTTCTCTCCATGCAAAAGACCAAAAAGTCCGTGGCTAAGCGCTTCAAGCTCACCTCTACCGGTAAGCTCGTGCGTCGCACGCCTGGCTTCCGTCACCTGTTGGCCTCGAAGAGCACGAAGCAAAAGCGTCGTGCCTCCCGGGACAAACTCGTTGCCGAAGGCCACGCTAAGCCCCTCAAACGCTGCCTCCCGTTCGGTCTCTAAACCGATCAGTTGCAGCAAACTATAACTTCGTTCAACGGGTGAAATTTTAAGCCGACCCGCTGGCGACTAACCAAAGGAAAAATCCAACATGGCTCGTGCAACAAACTCCCCCGCTTCCCGCAAGCGGCATAAGAAAGTCCTGAAATATGCCCGTGGCTATTTCGGCAATAAATCCAAGCTCTTCCGCTACGCGAAAGAAGCCGTCCAACACGCTTGGCAATACGCCTACATCGATCGCAAGAAAAAGAAGGCCAATAATCGCGGCCTCTGGATCGTGCGTTTGAATGCCGCTTGTCGTGCCGCTGGCATGACTTACAGCCGCTTCATCGAAGGCCTCGCCGCCGCGAACATCATGCTCGACCGTAAGGTTTTGAGCGATCTCGCGATTCGGGATGAAATCGCTTTCAACGGCCTTGTGAAACAAGCACAAGACGCGTTGAAGGCCAAGGCTGCCACGGCGAAGAAGGCCTAAAGCAATTCCAACGCGAGCCCTTCGGCTCGCTCTCTGCAAAATCAATCAGAGGACGGGCTTCTCAAGAAGCTGCGTCCTTTTTTTTTGTCCAAGTCCTACGCTGGTTTTTAACGAAGTTTCCCTTTATCGCAGGTGCTGTATTCGGCTCTAGTTTCAGGTAATTTTATCCATGCAAGATCAACTTTCCGCACTTCTCGCCAAGGCCTCCGCTGAGTTGCCTCTGCTGGCTACGCGGCCCGATTTCGAAGCTGCGAAGGCTCGCTATGTCGGCCCTAACGGTGAACTCACCGCGCTGATGAAACAGATGGGTGCCGTGCCCAAAGAAGCGCGGCCCGCCATGGGCAAACTTATCAACGAAGCGAAAACCCAGCTGCAATCTCAACTCGACGCGGTGCACGCCCGGCTGGAAATCAGCGAGCTTGCGGCGCAGGTCGGTCCCGCGGTCGACGCTACGCTCCCGTCACCTGATGTCGGCCCAGGGACTTACCATCCTCTCACTTTGGTTCGAGAAGAGATGTGTCGCATCTTGCGCAAAGTTGGATTTATGGTGGCCGATGGTCCTGAGGTTGAGACGGAGTACTATTGCTTCGATGCGCTTAACACCCCTGCTGATCATCCGGCCCGCGACGCCCAAGACACGTTTTACCTGCCGGAAAACGTCCGTTTCGCTAACGTCGCTAAGAAAAATCCCGGAGAAAAATATCTGCTTCGTACGCACACTTCTTCGGTTCAGATCCGCACCATGCTCAAAGGCGAGCCGCCCATTCGGATCGTTTCGCCGGGCCGTGTTTACCGGCGCGATACCACCGATGCGACGCACTCGGCTAATTTTCATCAGCTCGAATGTTTGTACGTCGACAAAAACGTCACGGTACGCGACCTCAAGGCCCTGCTGGATTACATCTTCGAATCGCTTTTGGGCAAAGATACCAAGACGCGTTTCCGCCCGCATTATTTCGGCTATACCGAACCCAGCTTCGAAGTCGATTTGAGCGCGAAACATCTGCCGAAAGTTAAGAAGGAGTGGATCGAAATCGGGGGCTGCGGTATGGTTGACCCCACAGTTTTTTCCGGGGTCGGTTATGATCCTGAAGTATGGACGGGTTATGCTTTCGGCATGGGCCTCGAACGGCTCGCGATGTTGCTCTATGGCATCGATGACATCCGCTACTTTTATCAAAACGACCTCCGCTTCCTGAAGCAGTTCGCCTGATTTCCTCTCGATGAAAATTTCTCTTAATTGGTTGCGCGACTATGTCGCCCTCGACGCCTCCGCCGACGAGATTTGTCGGGCCATCACGTTTCTCGGTTTCGAAGTTGAGAACGTCATTCGCACCGGTGCGCCCCAGCTCAACCACGTCCTCGTGGGCGAAGTGCTCACGCGCAACAAGCACCCCAACGCCGACAAACTCTCCGTTTGCACCGTCTCCTTGGGCGAGGCACTTGGCGTCAAAACGATCGTCTGTGGAGCGCAAAATTATACGGTGGGCGATCGCGTGCCCGTCGCCTTGCCTGGCGCCGTTCTCCCCGGCGACTTCGTCATCAAACAATCAAAAATTCGAGGCGAGTCATCCGACGGCATGATGTGCTCCGCCAAAGAACTGGGCATCTCCGAAGACGCAGCTGGCTTGATGATTCTCACGGATCGTCCCGCACTCGGGACGCCGATCAACGCCGTATTGCCCCCGGGCGACACGGTGTTCGACATCGAGATCACGCCCAATCGTCCCGACTGCCTTTCGCACGTTGGTATCGCGCGCGAACTCGCGGCTTGGTTCAAAAAAGATCTCGTCTGCCCGCAGGGAAAATTCCGCGGCGCTCTGCCTGCGGGCGCCGCCACGCGGCAGGATCTGCTCGCCGGCGTGCGCGTCGAGGCGCCCGAAGATTGCCCGCTGTATCTCGCCCACGTTGTAACCGGGATCAAGATCGGTCCCAGTCCCGCGTGGCTGCAGCAACGTCTCGCAGCCGTCGGACTCCGCTCAATCAATAACGTCGTCGATATCGGCAACTTTGTGATGCTGGAAAGCGGTCAACCCTTGCACGCTTTTGATGCACGCAAACTCGCAGGTGCGCAGATCGTCGTGCGCCGCGCAGTTGATGGCGAAAAAATCACCACCCTCGATGGCAAGGAACGCACGCTCAACAGCTCGATGTTGGTCAT
>CANFSZ010000025.1 GCA_947449835.1 Opitutia bacterium | reverse complement strand
TTTGAGATTAAATGATTCGGTTGAGCGAGATTAGGCGAGGATGCCGAGGATGTCATCTTCACGCACGAGCGTGTACTTCACGTCGTCGATTTTGACTTCGGTGCCGCCGTATTTGCTGATGAGGACTTTGTCGCCGACCTTCACTTCGAAGGTGGAGAGTTTGCCGGCTTCATCTTTCTTACCGGTACCGAGGGCAATGACTTCGGCTTCTTGGGGTTTTTCTTTGGCGCTGTCGGGGATGATGATCCCGCCGCGGACTTGTTCTTTTTCCTCGAGGTGCTTCACGAGAACGCGATCACCGATGGGTTTGATTTTTACTTTGGCCATATGGATTTTTGTTTTTGGGCTGAAGGTTGGGTTTTTATGTTTGTGGGTTTCAACAAAGCGCGCCGTTCGGGTTTAACCGAAACGGCGCGCAAAGGCTTGAAAATTATTTCTTGTTTTTGTCTTCGTCGACGACGGTGAAGTCGGCGTCGACGACGTCGGCTTTCTTTTCGGTTTTCTTGGTGGCGCCGCCGGCGGGCTGGGCCGCATCGGCACCGGCATCGGGAGTCGCGCCGGCACCGGCGGCTTGCGCCGCGGCTTGGGCTTCGGCGTAGAGTTCAGCGCCGACTTTGGAGAGTTTCTCCATAGCGGCTTTCATGCGGTCGCCGTCGTTGCTTTCGAGGTCTTTTTTGGCGTCGGCGATGGCGGTCTCGATGGTGGTTTTCTTGTCGGCGGGGAGTTTATCACCGGCGTCTTTCAGGGTCTTTTCGAGCTGGTAGATGGTGCTGTCGAGTTGGTTCTTGGTCTCGACGGCTTCGCGGCGCTTTTTGTCCTCGGCGGCGTTGAGTTCGGCTTCCTTGGTCATCTTCTCGACCTCTTCTTTGGAGAGACCGGAGGAGCCTTGAATGGTGATTTTCTGATCTTTGCCGGTGCCGAGGTCTTTGGCGGAGACGTGGAGGATGCCGTTGGCGTCGATGTCGAAGGTGACTTCGATCTGGGGCGTGCCGCGGGGGGCGGGCGGGATGCCGTCGAGTTTGAAGGTGCCGAGGGTTTTGTTGTCCTTGGCCATGGAGCGTTCGCCTTGGAGGACGACGATTTCAACGCCGGGCTGATTGTCGCTATAGGTGGAGAACGTCTGGGTCTTCTTCGACGGGATCGTGGTGTTGCGCGGGATCATGGGCGTCGAGACGTCGCCCGCGGTCATGATGCCGAGGGTCAACGGAGTGACGTCGAGGAGGAGCACGTCACGGACGTCGCCTTTGAGGACGCCGCCTTGGATGGCCGCGCCAATGGCGACGACTTCATCGGGGTTGACGCCTTGGTGCGGAGGTTTGCCGCCAAGGGTTTTGGCGATATCGACGACCTTGGGCATGCGGGTCATGCCGCCGACGAGCACGAGTTCGTCGATCTTGTCGGAGGTGAGGCCGGCGTCTTTGAGACAGTTTTTGAACGGCTGCAGGCAGCGCTCGAAAAGTTTTTCGCAGATCTGCTCCATCTTGGCACGGCTGAGCTGCACGTTGAGGTGCTTCGGGCCGGATGCGTCGGCGGTGATGAAGGGAAGGTTGATGTCGACGGATTGGGTCGAGGAGAGCGCGATTTTGGCTTTCTCGGCTTCTTCCTTGAGGCGTTGGAGCGCCATCGGGTCTTTGCGGAGATCAATGCCGTTTTCTTTCTTGAAGGTTTCCACGAGCCAACCGATGAGGGCTTCGTCCCAGTTGTCGCCGCCGAGGTGGGTGTCGCCGTTGGTGGCTTTGACTTCGAAAACGCCGTCGCCGATCTCGAGCACGGAGACGTCAAAGGTGCCGCCGCCCAAATCGAACACGGAAATTTTTTCGTCCTTCTTTTTATCCAAGCCGTAGGCCAGCGAGGCAGCGGTGGGCTCGTTGATGATGCGGAGCACGTCGAGACCGGCGATCTTGCCGGCGTCTTTGGTGGCTTGGCGTTGGGAGTCGTTGAAATACGCGGGGACGGTGATGACGGCCTGCGTGATTTTCTCGCCGAGGTAGGCTTCGGCATCGGCCTTGAGTTTACCGAGGACGAACGCCGCGATCTGCTCGGGCGCGAACTGCTCGGTCTTTTCGGCGGAAAGCACTTCGATGTAAGCATCGCCGTTTTTGCCGGCTACGACCTTGTAGGGCATGTTCTTCGACTCTTCGCTCACTTCAGAGAGCTTGCGGCCGATGAAACGTTTCGCGGAGAAAACGGTGTTGCGGGGATTGGTGATGGCTTGGCGCTTGGCGGCTTGGCCGACCAGACGTTCGCCGGTCTTCGTGAACGCGACGACGGACGGAGTCGTGCGCGCGCCTTCGGCGTTGGGGATCACGACGGGCTCGCCGCCCTCCATGACCGCCATGCAAGAGTTGGTGGTGCCAAGATCGATGCCTAGAATTCTGCTCATAATGTGTCCTATCTAAGCAACGTACGTGCCCCGGGCGCGAAACTGACCTTAGCCCTTGTCCTGCATAATTTAAAAAGAAACCTGCAGCCCAATATATCTTCGGCGAGCGGTCAGATTCAGGTCAAATTGTCTCACTTTACCCAAACCGTGCCGCGCCCGTGGCACAGTATCGTCACAGTTGAATTCTCGCCTATCTTACATAAGGTTTTCCCATGGAAGCGGAAATTATAGTGCCCGATGAAGTGCCGGTGATGACGTTGCCCAACGTCGCGTTTTTTCCGCAAGCCATGCTGCCGCTGCATATTTTCGAACCGCGCTACCGGCACATGCTCCGCGACGTTCTCGCCAGCAATCGCATTTTCGCGATCGCTGGCCTCGATCTAGGTCAACTCGGCCAAACCGAAAATCCCGAGCCCCAACACCGCATCGCCGGCCTCGGCATCATCCGCGCCTGCCAGAAAAATGATAATGGCACTTCCAACCTGCTCCTCCAAGGACTCTGCCGCGCCGAGATCGATTCCATCATCAGCGACGAACCCTACCGCCGCATCCGCATCCGCGCCCTCACCAGCGAACCCGGCGCCTCCCTCGACGAAAACGAGCGTCTCCGCGCCGAACTCGCCCGCTTGATTAAAATAAAACTCAAGCTCGCCGCCACCCAAGCCAGCGACCTCACCCGCTTTCTCAAAACCGTCGCCGATCCCGAGGCCTTCGTAGATATCGCCGCCTTCAGCCTCTGCGAAAATCCGGCGCTCAAGCAAAAGTTACTCGAAACCCTCGACGTCCACCGCCGTTTCCAACTCTTCAACCGCGAACTCCGCCGCGACATCGAGCAGATCAAGCTCCGGCGCAAACTCCAAGGCGGCCTCGCCGACGAACACATCGCCGATAATTAAAAAGGCCTCTCCCGCCTACCGCGAAATGGAGCCGACAATCGGACTCGAACCGATGACCTGCTCATTACGAATGAGCTGCTCTACCAACTGAGCTATGTCGGCGCTTTTGAAATGGCGCAGGACCCACGTCGCGAAGAGCGGAAGAAACTCGCCACCCCTGCAAGGGCAAGCCTCATTTTCCCGCCGTGCCGCCGCTCGACGCCCAACTTTTTGATTACACCCTGCCCGAACACCTCGTCGCGCAGACCCCCGCCGCTCGCCGCGACCACTCCCGTCTGCTCGTCGTCGACCGCGCCACCCGCAGCGTTTCGCATCACACCTTCGCCGATCTGCCCCGCTTCCTGCGCGCCGGCGACACGCTGTTTCGCAACAACGCCGCCGTCCTCCCCGCCCGCCTCCGCGCCCGTCGCCCCACGGGCGGCCAAGTCGAGTGCTTCCTGCTCCGTCCCTCCGAAACTCACCCCGGTCAAACCTGGCGTTGCCTCATCAAACCCGGGAAAAAACTTCCGGTCGGCGCCACGTTTGCCGAAGCCACGGGCGCCTTCCACGCCGAGATCGTCGCCCGCGAGCCCGATGGCTCCGCCTACGTGCGCTTCCACACCGTCGGCGACGAACCCGTCCCCACGCTCGCCAATCGCGTCGGGGAAATCCCACTACCGCCCTACATTCTGCGTCCGGATGCTGCGACCCGTCATCAACCGCACGCCGCCGCGCTCAACCCCGACCGCGCCCGCTACCAAACGGTTTACGCCAACCCCGCCCGCCAAGTCGCCGTCGCCGCGCCCACCGCCGGCCTGCATTTTACGCCCGAGCTTCTCGCCACGCTTTCCACCCAAGGCATCCACTACGCCGATCTCACTCTGCACGTCGGCCTCGGCACGTTTAAGCCCATCACCACCGCGACCATCGAGGAGCACGCGATTCACCGCGAACTCTACGAAATTCCCGTCGCCGCCCAACGCGCGTTGTTTCCGCCGTTGCCCGGTCGCCGGATCGCCGTGGGCACGACCTCGGTCCGCACCGTCGAAGACTTTCTCGCCCACCACGCCGCGCCGCTCGATCACCCGCATCTCGCCGAGGCCGACATTTTTATTTATCCCCCGCGCACTTTCCGCGGGATCGACGCGTTGATCACCAATTTCCATCAACCACGTTCCACGCTGCTTTGCCTCGTCTCCGCGTTTCTCACCCCCGGCTCCACCGAGGGCATCGCGTGGCTCCGGGATATTTACGCCGAAGCCATCGCGCGCGAGTACCGGTTTTTTAGCTACGGCGACGCCATGCTCATTGTGTGACGTTTTCGATCCGCCGCATCAAAAGGCGCAAAAGCAGTTGCGTCATTCGGCGGAGCGATTTTCGTGCCCCGAATCGTTGAACATCAAACAATCTCAAATTCTTTTTCCCATGAAATCCATCGCTCAACTCGCCCTCATCGCCGTCCTCGCGCTTGGCTTCGTCCGCACCGCCTCCGCAGCGACCGAGACCTACGTCATCGATCCCGTGCACTCGACGCTGAATTTCAGCCTCCGCCATCTCGTCTCCAAATTCACCGGCAGCTTCACCAAGGTCACCGGCAGCATCAACGTCGACCGCGCCGATCTCAGCCGCAGCTCCGTCGAAGCCGTCGTCGACATCGCCTCGCTCAACACCGCCGACGAAAAACGCAACGGCCACGTCAAAAGCCCCGACTTCTTCGATGTCGCCCAGTACACCACCGCCCGTTTCAAAAGCACCGCGTGGAAAAAAACCGGCGAAGATGCCTACGACGTCACCGGCGATCTCACCCTTAAAAACATCACCAAACCCGTCACGCTCCAGGTCAAACTCCTCGGCTTCGGCGACGGCATGAACAACGCCAAACTCTCCGGCTGGGAAGTCAGCGGCCTCATTAAAAAATCCGAGTTCGGCCTCGCCGGCCCCGCTATGCTCGGCAAAGCCCTCGGCGAGGACGTCACCCTCAACATCGGCATCGAAGCCGTGTTGAAAAAATAATCCGCCCGCACGGTTTTCCACCGCGCTTACTTTTCAGGACGGCCCGCAAGGCCGTCCTTTCTTTTTGCCCATATCGCCGCCACGCTCCCGCCTCAACTGCCCATGACGCCCGACGACCTCCAGACTCTCATCGAAAACGCCACCGCCGACTACGCCCTCGGCGACACCGACCGCGCCCTCGCCCAACTCGCCCGCGCCACCGCCGCCGCCCCCGACTCTTTTGAAGCCTGGCACGCCCTCGCCGAGGTGAACTTTTCCCTGCGCCACCTCGATGCCGCCCTCGCCGCCGCCGACCGCGCCCACGCGCTCCAACCCGCCGATCTCTTTATCAACACGACTCTTTCCCGCATCTGGATGGAACGCGGCGACAAGGCCCGCGCCGAGCACTACGGCGCGCAGGCCAAAATCCAAAGTTGGAAAGAACAGCTCAAATCCCCACCCACCCCCGGCACGCCCGGCCTCGCTTGACGCCCCGTTGACACCACCTCCCGCCAACCCGTAGAAACACCCAATTATGGAAGCTCCGGCCTACGTTTTAGAGTTTGAGAAACCTCTCCGCGAACTCACCAAGCAACTCGATGAACTGCGCCAACAGTCCATCGAGACTAACGTGGACCTCGCCCGCGAAATCCACGCCATCGAAAAGAAAATCAGCGCCACCCAGAGCGAAATTTATTCCGCCCTCACGCCTTGGCAGAAAGTCCAAGTCGCCCGTCACCCGAAGCGCCCCTACGCCCTCGATTACGTCGAGACGATCTGCACCGGTTTCCAAGAGCTCCACGGCGACCGCCAGTTCAACGACGACCGCGCCCTCGTCGGCGGCACCGCCTTTTTCAACGGAGAACCGGTGATGATCATTGCCCAGCAAAAGGGCCGCGACACCAAAGAAAAAATCTTGCGCAATTTCGGCATGCCTCAGCCCGAAGGCTACCGCAAAGCGCTTCGGCTCATGAAAATGGCGGAGAAATTCAGCCTCCCCGTTTTCACGTTCATCGACACGCCCGGCGCGTTCCCCGGCATCGAATCGGAAGCCCGCCACGTCTCCGAAGCCATCGCGGTCAACCTCCGCGAAATGGCGATGCTCAAGACCCCCACGATCTCCGTGATCGTCGGCGAGGGCGGCTCCGGCGGCGCCCTCGGCATCGGCGTCACCGATCGCGTCCTCATTTTCGAAAACAGTTACTACTCGGTCATCTCGCCCGAAGGCTGCGCGGCTATTTTGTGGAAAGACGCCGCCGCCGCGCCAAAAGCCGCCGCCGCGCTCAAGCTCAGCGCCGATCACCTCGAGAAGATGAGCATCGTCGACGAGGTCATCACCGAGCCCCTCGGCGGCGCCCACAACGACCCCGCCAAAGCCGCCGCCGCGCTAAAATACGCGCTGCAAAAACACCTCAACGATCTCCGCGCGCTCGACACCGAGAAGCTCCTCGATACCCGCTACGAACGTTACCGCCACCTCGGCTCCTACGTCGAAGCCGGCACGGTCCGCAGCTGAGTTTTTCTCTGGTCTAGTCCACCCCGCGCCGTCGCTCGCCGCCACCCCGAGCGAGCCAGCGCGCGGCTCGTGCGCTCGCGTTATTTGCGCACCGTCAACAGCTCGATTTTTTTCGCGCGCGTCGTCGAAGCGCTGATTTCCACCAGCGCGCCCGACAACCGCACGTCGCCTTCCGCGACTTCAAAACGGTGCGGCATGCCTTCGATAAATTTCGCGACCACGGGAGCGACTTCGCGCCCGAGCACACTCGCGTAAGGCCCGGTCATACCGACGTCGCACATGAACGCCGTGCCTTTGGGCAACACGCACGCATCCGCCGTCGGCACATGCGTATGCGTGCCCAACACCGCCGTCACGCGACCGTCCAAGTGCCAACCGAGCGCGATTTTTTCACTCGTAGCTTCGGCGTGGATCTCGACCACGATCGCGTCGGCCTGCGAGCGCAGTTGCTCGATCATCCGGTCCGCGCAGAGGAACGGACAATCCGCTTTCAGCCCCATAAACGTCCGCCCGAGCACGGTGAACATCGCCACGCGGAAACCGCGTTTCTCGATGATCACATGATCCCAGCCAGGATTAGATTTGGGGAGATTCGCGGGCCGACACACCTGATCCATCGTCGCGATTTCCGTCTCCCAACCGCGTTGATCCCACACGTGATCGCCGAGCGTGATCGCGTCCACGCCGCTCTCTAAAATCGATTTGGCCAACTTGCCCGTGATGCCCGCGCCGGCCGCGACGTTCTCGGCGTTGGCGATGACGAAATCCAGCGCGAGCTCCTGCCGCAAACGCGGCACGCGCTCCATCACCATGTCGCGCCCCGGCCGCCCCACGATGTCGCCAATGAACAAAAGCTTCAGCATCGCGCCAAGCTGCAAGGCGCCCGACAGAGCGCCAACCCTTATTTCCAAGGTTGCCTCTCAGCCCACTGATGGTTTTTTCTTCACCTTTTTCCGCCTACTTCCGTCTCTATGAAAACTTCCTCCACCCCCGCCACGTTTCCCCCAGCCGAGATCGGCCGCGAAATGAAGGGCTCCGACGCCGTCGTCGAGTGCCTGATCCGCGAGGGTGTCGACGTCATCTTCGCCTATCCCGGCGGCGCGTCGCAGGAGCTCCATCAATCCCTCGCCCGCACCGACAAAATCCGCACGATTCTCCCCCGCCACGAGCAGGGTGGTTCGTTCGCCGCCGAGTCCTACTCGCGCGTCACCGGCAAAGTCGGCGTGTGCATGGCCACCAGCGGCCCCGGCGCCACCAACCTTGTCTCGGCCATCGCCGATGCGTTTATGGACTCGATCCCGATGGTCGCGATCACCGGCCAGGTGTTTTCCAAATACATCGGCAAAATGGCGTTTCAGGAAACGGACTTTTACGGCATGACGCTGCCGATCGTGAAGCATTCCTACTTGGTGATGAACGTGCACGACCTGCCGCGCATCTTCAAAGAAGCCTTCGTGCTCGCCCGCAGCGGCCGCCCCGGCCCCGTCGTCATCGACATCCCGAAAGATATCCAACAGGCGAAATTCAAACCCGTTTTCCCCTCTGACGTCGAGTTCCGCAACCCCACGCTTAGCCAAACTCCGCACGCTTCCGATGCCGAGTTGCAGGAAATCCTCGCCCTCATCGCCGCCGCGAAAAAACCCGTCCTCTACGTCGGCGGTGGCGTCATCTCGGCCGAAGCCAGCGCCGAACTCAAAGCCTTTGCCGTCAAGGTCAACGTCCCCGTCGCCACCACGCTCATGGGCATCGGCGCCTTCCCCGAGACGCACCCGCTTTCCATGCACTGGTTCGGCATGCACGGCGCCGCTTATGGCAATTGGGCCGTCGACCAGAGCGATTTACTCCTCTGCTTCGCCGCGCGCTTCGACGACCGCATCACGGGCAACACCGATAAATTCGCCGCCCACGCCAAGATCGTCCACATCGACATCGACGCCTCCGAGCACAACAAAAACAAACGCGTCCAGCTCGCCATCACCAGCGACATCAAGTTCGCACTCACGCGCCTCAACCAGCTAGCCGCCGCGTTCACCCCGCCCGACAACACCGCGTGGCACGCCCAGATCGCCACGTGGATGAAGGATCACCCCTTCAGCTACGAAGAGAGCAAACACATCGTCCCGCAGGAAGCCGTTAAGACCCTCTACGAACTCACCAAAGGCGACGCCATCATCACGACCGGCGTCGGCCAACACCAGATGTGGGCCGCACAATTCTACCGCTTCGACGAGCCGCGCCGCTACATCAGCTCGCTCGGCCTCGGCGCGATGGGCTTCGGCTATCCCGCCGCCCTCGGCGCCAAAGTCGCCCGTCCAGATAAACAGGTTATCGATATCGACGGCGACGGCTCTTGGGTCATGAACATCCAAGAACTCGCCACCGCCAAGATCGAGAAAATCGCCGCCAAAGCGATGATCCTAAATAACCAACACCTCGGCATGGTCGTCCAATGGGAAGACCGCTTCTACGGCAGCGTCCGCGGCAACACCATCCTCGGCGACGAAAACAACGTCGGCAGCCCCGATAACCTCGCCGGCATTTACCCGGACTTCGTCACCATCGCTCAAGGCTTCGGCGTCAAAGCCCGCCGCGTTCACAAAAAGAGCGAGCTGCGCGCCGCCATCCAAGAAATGCTCGATCACGATGGCCCATACGTCCTCGACGTGATCGTCCCCTACACCGAGCACGTGCTCCCCATGATCCCCGCCGGTAAGACGGTGAAGGACATGCTCCTGAAGTAAGTTTTCTTAAAAACAAAATCTTCCGCATCCGATGCACGGTATTCTTTGGAATCCGTGCTTCGTTTTTTAGTTACCCCGCCCCACCCCGTCTGCGCGTAAAATCTGTACGTCCATGCCATCCGCCGCCCCCGCGTCCACGTCTTCGCGCCGCACCTACGCGCTCGTTGGGACCGGTTCGCGTTCGTCGATGTATCAAGACGCGATCGAGCAGACGTACCCGACCCACGCCGCTCTCGTCGGTCTCTGCGATACCAATGCCGGCCGCCTTGAGCTCGCCCGCGCTCGCTCCGTAAGCCACGGCATCACGCCGCCGCCCGCTTATCTGGCCGCCGACTTCGGCCGTATGCTCGCCGAGACTCGGCCGCACGTTGTCATCGTCACCACGCCCGACGCCACGCACGACGACTACATCATCCGCGCCATGGAGGCCGGCTGCGATGTCATCACGGAAAAACCCCTGACCACCACCGCCGAGCGCTGCCAACGCATCCTCGCCGCCCAGCAACGCACCGGTCGCAACCTCCGCGTCACATTTAATTATCGTTATTCCCCGCCTCGCACGCAGGTCAAAGACCTCCTCATGCGCGGTGAGATCGGCGACATTCTCTCCGTCGATTTTCACTGGATGCTCAACACCAGCCACGGCGCCGATTACTTCCGCCGTTGGCACGCGCACAAAGCCATTTCTGGCGGTCTGCTCATCCACAAAGCCTCGCACCACTTCGACCTCGTCAACTGGTGGCTCGGCGCCCTCCCCGTCACGGTCCACGCCACGGGCAAACGCGATTTCTACACCCCCGCTATGGCCGCCCGCTTCGGCCTCACCGCCCCCGGCCCGCGCTGCCATACCTGCGCCGAAAAATCCCGTTGCGGCTTCCACCTCGACCTCGCCGCCACCCCCGGCCTCAAAGCCCTCTACCTCGACCACGAACACCACGACGGTTACTTGCGCGACCGCTGCGTCTTCCGGCCCGATATCGATATCGAGGACACCATGAATGTCCTCGTCGGCTACGACAACGGCGCCACGCTCGCCTATTCGTTAAACGCCTTCAACGCCTGGGAAGGCTACACCATCGCCTTCAACGGCACCCTCGGCCGCATCGAACACACGATCGTCGAATCGACCTACATCAACGGCACCGACACCGTCCAAGGCGGCATCGCCACCGACGGCGTCACCACGCGCCTCATCCCGCTCCGCGGCGCGCCTCGCACCCTCACGCCTTGGGCCAGCACCGGCGGCCACGGCGGCGGCGATGACGTCATGCTCGACGAAATTTTTCTCCCCGCCGCCACGAAGCCCGATCCTTACCGCCGCGCCTCCGACGAACGCGGGGGCGCCGCCGCCATCCTCGTCGGCCTCGCCGCCAACCAAAGCATCGCCAGCGGCCAACCCGTCCGCATCGCCGAGCTTCTGCCCGCTCTCACCCCGCCCGACACCGCGCCCATGCCCGGCCGCACCGACCCGCTGCCCATGCCGCAGCCCTCGGCCCGGCGAACTTAAACACTGCCCCGACCCGCGGGCGCAAAAAAACGGGGCCGGATTGCTCCGGCCCCGTTGCAGGGAGGGTTTTTGCGCGGTCCGGATTAGAGGCCCAGCAAACGTTTCCAGTTGAGGCGATACTCGAGCGTCGCGATGGCGAGCAGCACGGCGACCGTGCCGAAGCCCAAGACGATATCAGCCTTACCGACGGAACCGAAAGAAAGCAGCGACGCGGTCGCGACGATGACGCCGGGGATGACCGTAGTAGCATTGATGTAGTTTTTCATGATGTGTGTATCCTTGTGTTAAACCGACCCACGAAGGGTCAGGACGGACATCATACACCACCTTTTTCAATAGTTGAAATCGGTAGTACCTATATTATCCATATCTTTAGACTATGGAAATCCATCAACTACGCTATGTCGTCGCCGTGGCCGAGACAGGGAATTTCACCCGTGCATCCGAACGCGTTCACATCAGCCAACCCTCACTCAGTCAGCAGATAATAAACCTCGAAAACGAGGTAGGGCGTAAGCTTTTCCACCGCCTTGGCCGCAAAGCCGTCCTCACCGAAGCCGGCGAAGTGTTTCTCGAACGCGCCCGCCGCATCCTCTTCGAAATCGAAAATGCCGCCAAAGAACTCGGCGATCACCCCACCTTGGAGCGGCGCATCGTGGTGGGTGCGATCCCCACGGTCGCGCCCTACATTTTGCCCGAGTTGATCACCCGGTGTCGGGCCCGTTACCCGAATCTCCAAATCGATGTGCGGGAGGATTTTCGCACTCATCTCACGCGCGCGGCCGTGGAGGGCGAAGTCGACCTCGCCATCGTCGCTCTGCCCATCAAAGACCCGCGGTTATCCGTCGAGCCGCTGCTCACCGAGCCGCTCTTGCTCGTCGTCGGCAAAGACCACCCGCTCGCCCACAAACCCCGCGTCAAAGCCGCCGATCTCGCCGGCGAAACCTTTGTCATCCTCGGTTCCTCCAGCTCGCTCGCGAGCCAGATCCAGAGTTTCTGCGGCAACCACAATTTCGAACCCCGCATCGGCTTCCGTTGCGCGCAGGTTGCCACAGTCAAAGCCTTGGTGGGCATCGGCGTGGGCATTTCCATTTTGCCGCAAGTCGCCCGCGACCCCGAGGACGCTAAATCGCTCGTCTACATCGAGCTTTCGGGTGGGTCGCCCTCCCGCGAGCTGGCCATCATCCGCCATCAACAACGTTATCAAAGCCGCGGCGCCGAACAATTTCTCACGGTCCTCCGCGAGCGGGCCGCCGAGCTCATGCGATAATGAGTTGATCTTGAAAACCCCGCGGGGCCGAGATGCGGCCGCACAAGCCGACGTTGCGCTTTAGGAAAAACGGCCAAGATTAAAAGCTCCATGTCTGTTCCTGAACACCACTCGCTGACCAAGAGCCGTGAGCGCATCACGTTGCTGACGCTCGCGGGCGTGCAGTTCACTCATGTGTTGGACTTCATGATCATCATGCCCTTGGGCGCGCAGCTCATGCGCGTGTTCGACCTCACGCCGGGGCAATTCACGGTGATCGTCGCCTCCTACGGCTGCGCTGCGGCCCTCAGCGGGCTCGCGGGCGGATTCGTCTTGGATCGCTTCGACCGCAAGCGCTCTTTGCTCGTGCTTTATACCGGCTTCGGACTCGCCACGTTGGCGTGCGGCCTCGCGCCGACGCACCATTGGTTGATCACAGCGCGCATCGCTGCCGGTGCGTTTGGCGGACTTTCCGGCTCGATGGTGAGCGCGATGGTCGGCGACATCATCCCGCCGGCGCGGCGCGGCCAAGCGATGAGCGTGGTCATGGGGGCGTTCCCGATCGCATCGGTGCTCGGCATTCCAGCAGGGTTGTATCTCGCTGGCCTATTTGGCTGGCACGCGCCGTTTTTCATGCTCGCGGGTTGTGCGCTGGTCATTCTCGGCATCGCGGCGATGGCGTTGCCGCACTTGCGGACCGCCATCCATGGCCACAATCCGATCCGCCAGATGCGCGAGATCGTCACGCACGCGCTGCACTTGCGCGCGTTTGCCGTGAGCATCGTGTTGGTGATGGCCGGCGGCTGCATCATTCCATTTCTCGCCCCGTCCTTCGTGGCCAACTTCGGCCTGAGCGAGACGGATTTGCCCAAAGCCTACATGATCGGCGGACTCGCGACGGTCATCACAACCCCGATCATCGGCCGCTTGAGCGACCGGATCGACCGGCTACATTTGCTCACGTTTCTGTCGGTGCTGGCCGTCACGGTGGTGCTCACGCTCACGCATCTCGATACTGCGACGTTGCCGTTGGCCTGCGGGATCATGGCGGCGTTTATGGTCACGATGTCGGGTCGCTACGCGCCTGCGATGGCGATGGTCGCCAACGCCGTGCAGGCGCGCTACCGCGGCGGTTTCATGAGCGTGAATTCCGCCGTGCAACAAGCCGCAAGCGGGCTCGCTAGCTTGCTCGCTGGGGCTTTCATCACCACGCGCGCCGACGGTCATTTGCTCGGCTACGGCAACCTCGGGTTTGTCTCGGTCGGGTTTTTTATTCTCACCGTCTACTTCGCCGCCCGCCTGCGTCACGCCGCACCGCATGTCGCGCACGCCGGGCTGAGCGCACCGGCTGGGCCAAAAAATTCTTAACGCGTCGCGCCTGTTTTCCGCACGACCACGATCGTCTCACCCACTTCACGCCGCAGGCGCTCGAACTTCGCTTTGAGCGCATCAAATTCCTTCGGGCTCGCCGCGCGCAACTGCCCCACGAGTGCGTCGCCCGCGGCGAGTTCCACCGCAAGCTCCGTCCACACGCGCCGACCAGGCTCGCCGATCGCCGCTTTCAATTTTTCCACATCGGCGCGCAGGCCGCTCATCTGGCGCGTCGCCGCTTCCACATAATTTTCAACCGCCGCCCAACGCGAGTTCGGCGCCGTGTTTTCCGCGCGCACGGCCAACACCGTCGCACCCACGCTCAACAATCCGACCAGCCCGACTCGCGTAAAAAATTTCATGAATGGGGTAAAATACGCCGCCCCATTGCGGGGCTCGCGCGCCCCGAAGCTCAACAACCCATCGCCAAAGCTCCAGCCAAACTTACAACCAAACTAACTCGCCCGCCCGCGCCCGCCCCGTGAATGCGGTTGCGGCGCCGCGCCGCTCGCCTACCTCTCAATCCATGTCCGTCGCCTCGTCGCCCACGCCCACCAACGCTCCCGCGCTCGCTCGTCCCGCGCGCCCCGAGTTACTCGCGCCCGCCGGCGACTGGGAATGCGCCCGCGCCGCCGTCGAGAACGGCGCCGACGCCATCTACTTCGGCCTCGAGCGTTTCAACGCCCGCATGCGCGCGAAAAATTTCACGCAGGCCGATCTGCCCGCGCTCATGAAGTTTCTCCACCATCGCGGCGTCCGCGGCTACGTTACGTTCAACACGCTCGTCTTCACCGCCGAGTTGCCCGACGCCGAATCTTACCTGCGCACCATCATCGCCGCCGGCGTCGATGCCGCCATCGTCCAAGACGTCGGGATCTGCCGACTCATCCGCGCGCTCTCGCCCGATTTTCCGATCCACACCTCGACGCAACTCACGGTCACCAGCGCCGCCGGCGTCGGCTTCGCCCGCGATCTCGGCGCGCAACTCGTCGTCCTCGCCCGCGAAAATTCCATCACCGAGATCGAGTCCATCCAGTCGGCCCAAGCCCAGGCCGCCGCGCCGGCGTTGCCGCTAGAGGTCTTCGTCCACGGCGCCCTCTGCGTCGCCTACTCGGGCCAATGCCTCACCAGCGAATCCCTCGGCGGTCGTTCCGCCAACCGCGGCGAATGCGCCCAAGCCTGCCGCCTCCCTTACGATCTCATCTCGGACGGCCAAAAAGTTGACCTCGGTGATCGCCGCTACCTGCTCAGCCCGCAAGACCTCGCCGGCCTCGATGTCTTGCCCGATCTCGTCCGCGCCGGCGTCTCCTCCCTCAAAATCGAGGGCCGCCTCAAATCCCCCGAATACGTCGCCAGCATCACGCGCGTCTATCGCCAGGCCCTCGATAAAATGTGCGCGCCCGCGCCCGCGCCTGCGCACGCCGCTCCCGCCGCACAAAAAGCCCCCGCCGCCGCCGCGCTCGACCCGGCGCACTACGAACTCCAGATGGCATTCTCCCGCGGTCAATACACGGGCTGGTTTCGCGGCATCAACAACCAGGAGCTCGCCCACGGTCGCTTTGGCACCAAGCGCGGCGTCTTCCTCGGCACGATCACGCGCGTCAGCGGCGAATCGGTCGCACTCACGCTTTACGCGCCGCTCAAACCCGGCGACGGCGTCGTCTTCGACGCTGGCAATCCCGCCGAGCGCGAAGAAGGCGGCCGCGTTTACCAAGTCGAGCCTTCGCGCTCCACCGCCGGCGAAACGGTCCTGCGTTTCGGGCACGGGGATATCAACTGGCCGCGCGTCCGCGCGGGCCAACGCGTCTGGAAAACCAACGACCCCGCGCTCGACCGCGAACTACGCGCCACGTTCGAAGGCGAAAAAATTCGTTTCCAACGTCCGATCACGCTCGAGCTCCACGGCCACGTCGGCACGCCGCTCACGCTGATCGCCCGCGACGCGCACGGCCACGTCGCCCAAGCCGATTCCGCGCTCCCTCTCGCCGCCGCCGAAAATCAACCGCTCACCACCGAGCGCTTGCGCGACCAACTCGGCCGACTCGGCGGTACGCCGTTTTCCCTCGGCGAATTGATCAACCACCTCGAGGGCGCGGTGATGCTCCCCGTCAGCGAGCTCAACCGTCTTCGCCGCGAAACGATCGCCACTCTCGAGCAACGCGCCGCCGAACCCACGCGTTGGCAATTTCATCCCGCACCGTCCGGTCTCGCTGCGCTTCCTCTGCCCGCCACGTCGGCCGCGCCGGCGGCTGCACCCGAGATCATCGTCGTCGTGCGCAGCCTCGAGCAACTCGACGCCGCGCTCACCTGCGCTAGGATCACCACGGTCTACTGCGAATTCGAAAACCCCAAACACTACCGCGACGCCGTCACGCGCTTCCGCGCCTGGCAAGCCACGGCCCCCGCCGCCGCGCCCGGTCTCCCGGCGTCGTCGATCTGGGTCGCCCCGCCGCGCATCACCAAACCCGGCGAAGAATGGATTCTTAAACAAGTCCGCTCGTGCGAGGCCGACGGTTACCTCGTGCGCAATTACGACCACCTCGCCTACTTCGCCGCCGATCGCCGTCGCGGCGATTTCTCGCTCAACGTCGCCAATCCTCTCACCGCCGCCCACTACCTCCAACGGCACGGCCTCGAGCGCGTCACCGCCAGCTACGATCTCAACATCGTCCAACTCGAAGCCCTCCTCCAAGCCGCGCCCGGCGCCTGGTTCGATCTCACGATCCACCAACACATGCCGATGTTTCACATGGAACACTGCGTCTTCTGCGCGTTTTTGTCCAAGGGCAAAGACTACCACGATTGCGGCCGCCCCTGCGACACGCACCGCGTCGCCCTGCGCGACCGCGTCGGCGCCGAGCTCCCGCTCAAAGCCGATGCCGGTTGCCGCAACACCGTCTACAACAACCGCGCCCAAACCGGCGCCGATTACGTCGCCCGCTTGCTCGAGCTCGGCGCGCGCAGCTTCCGCGTCGAATTTATCAACGAAGGCGCCGACGAAGTCGTCCGCACGCTCACGCGTTATCAGCAACTGTTGCGCGGCGAGATCACAGGCGCCGACGTGTGGCGCGAATTAAAACTCCTCAACCAACTCGGTGTTACGCGTGGCCAGATGGAAACCGCCCCGCAATTCATCGCGAAGAAACGCTGAGCCGCGGCGGTCGCGCGGCGCGGCGCACCCGCTTACTTTGCGCGCTGGATCAATTCCACTTCATAGCCTTCGGGCGCGTCGATGAACGCGATCACCGAGCCGCTGCCCGTGAGCGTCGGCCCATCGCTCAACACATAACCCTTCGCAGCAGCCGCCGCGGTAAACGCGGCCAGATCTTCCACCTCAAACGCGAGGTGCATCAAATCCGGCTGCACGACGACGCTTGGTGCGCCCGCGGGCATCTGACAGATTTCGATTTCCTCGTCGCTGTTGGGCGTCGCGAGAAACGCCAACTGCGCGCCGCGCGGCGACGTATGCCGACGCGACACAGTGAGCCCGATCGCCTCTTCGTAAAATTTTACGGTGCGCGCGAGGTCGTTGACGCGCATGCGCGTGTGCAAAAGTTTTTTGATCATCGTAGCGACAAACGTGCAGAACTTGCGCCCTCGCGCCAATGCGATTTCCCGCGAGCCCTAAGGTGGGCTGGGGCCCTCAGGTGAGGTGAAAAACTTCCTCGAGGCCGAGCGCCACGGGACTGTTATCCGCGTTACAAGGCATCATCTCGCGCATGAAGGCCCACCAACGACGGCAAACTTCGGTCTGCGCGATCGCGGCCCATTGCGCCTCGCTCTCGATCTCCGCGTAGCCAAAAAGTTGGCGCGTCTCGGGGTGCAGGAAGATGGAATAATTGTGCACGCCATGGCTTTTGAGCACGGCTTCGAGCTCGGGCCAGATGGGCGCGTGGCGACGGCGATATTCCACCTCGAGGCCGGGATGGACGGACATTACAAACGCTTTTCGGATCATGGTGATGGTGCTGGAGGAGCGGCGTCGCGCTCAAGCGCGTGCACGAGGGTTTCAAAGCGGTTGCGATCGGCGGGGTCACGCGAGATTTTCACGCCGTGCCGCGCGAGGGCGAGGGCTTCGGGCGAAAAATTGCGTTGCGCGGCGAGTGTCGCGACGCGCCAGACGAGGCCGGTGCTGCGCGGAAAAATTTGGACGCCTTCAATAACAGCAGAGAATTCTTCGCGGCTCGGTGCGCGTGCAGCCTGCGCCCAGACGGCGGCGAGCAGGCCGTAGACTTGGACCATGGGCGGACGTTGTTGGCGGGCATGATTAAGTGGCACGAGGATGCGGGCGACTTGAGCGTCGGTGAACGGGGCGGCGGTGGCCGTGGCTTCCTCGAAGTTGAGGCGAGCGAGTTCGAAATAGACGCGCGGGCGCTCGACCTTGGCTTGAGCGGCGGCTTCGAGAAACGTGCGGGCACGAGCGTTTTTGCCATCGAGACGTTCGGCGAGGCCGAGGGCGGCGAGCAGGCGGGCGTCACGCTCGCCGCGGATGTAGGGAGCGATCAGGGCGAGGCGCGCTTCGTCGGTGTGGCCGCCGAGGCGGAGAGCTTCGCCGACGATGCGTCCGGACTCGGCATCCGTGGCGTCGCGGAGCGTGAAGAGTGGCGCATCGGGCAGGCTCTGGCCTTTCTTCGCGATAAACTGCATGGACTTATAATCAGTAAAATCGATGTAGCCGCGCAGCTCGAAGGCCATGGCGCGGAAATCGAGACCGAAGCACTCTTTGAAAATTTCCTCGGTGAGCGGCTCTTGGCTGATGCGGGTGAGAAATTTCAGAAAACCTTTTTGGTATTTTTGACCACGGCCGTAGAGGCAGAGGTGAACAAAAGCGTAGGATTGCGCGGCCCAGTTGGCGGTGCGTTCGGCGGGCGGGCCGGCGAAGAGCTCGGGCATGGGGAGGAGATGTTGGCGAGCGAGCTGGCGGTTGAAGTCGCCGGTGCGCGGGCCGCCGAAGCCGTCACCAATCATGGCGAAATTGATCCATTTCTTAGTCACATCAATGGAGGCGAAGAGTTGGACGAGTCCTTCCTCAAACCACGCGGGCGATTTGCCCCCGGACTGGCGGCGGATGAGATAACGGAAATATTCTTTGTAAAAACCGCGGTAGGGATCGGCTTCTTCGGTGGTGTTGTCGTCGAGCAAAATTTCCGAGAGCGCGAAATCGACGACGATGGCGCCGCGCTCGGGATCGTCGAAGAAGAGGCTGTTGATGCGGTAACGATCGTCGCCGCGCTCGGCGGGCATGAAGCGCTCAAAGTCGTTGCCGCGGCCGGTGAGAATGAGGCTGGTGGGAACGGTGACGTTGCCACCGGTGAAGCCGGGCATGATCTCGTTGATGGCCGCCTGCAGGAGTAAAAAATCGTCGACGAAACGCTTCGTCTGTCTGACCGAGATACTGGAAAGAATTTCGAAGCCGGGAATGGACGCGTAATGCCACGACGCCATCGGCGGCAGCACGCGAGAATCCGTCACTTCAAACTTCGGGAGCTCGATGGGCGGCGACTCCGACGCGGCAGGCTCGGCGCTGGCAAACGTCAGCGTGAGCCAAGCCCCAACACCGAGCCAGCAACGTAAGCAGGAGCGCGGCGTGAGCATGGCGAGCGGAGGTGCCGCGGCTTCAGGACTTGGCGGGCGGAGCTTTGGGGCCGCTCATCGCTTTGAACTTTGCTTGAGCTTCTTCGAAGGCGCCGGGCGGGAGTTGAGTTTTAAGTTCGGTGAAGCGCGTCTGCGCGACACCCGCCGGCGAGGTGCGGAGCCCGTGCTCGATGAGCGCGGCGGCACCTTTGAATTCCTTAAGGCGCAGACAAAGCAGCGTGGTGCGATAAACAAGCGCGAGGCGGCGTGGAAACAAGTTCACGCCCTCGAAAAACATGCCCATGATCTCGGGCTTAGGGTCATCGACGCTGCGCGCGTAAACGTCGCCGAGCAGCTCGTAGACTTCAGGCATGGACGGAGGTTGGAGGCGAGCCACGAGGAGAGGCGCCGAGAGCTCGGCGGTCTGCGCTGCAGTGAACGAGGCCTCGGGACCGGCCGCGGTTTGCGCGGCTTGAAAGCGCAAGCGGGCGAGCTCGAGGTGCGCGAGTGGGCGCACGACTTTGCCGGCGGCTGCAGCCTCGAGAAATTTACGCGCCCGGTCGGTGTGATCGACGCTGCGCTCGTAGAGGCCGAGAGCGGCAAGGAGGCGCGGGTCGCGTTCGCCGCGCGTGTAAGGCGTAATAAGCGCGATGCGCGCAGGCTCTTTCAAGTCGGCGAGGAGCATCGCCTCGCCCTTGATGCGACCGACTTCGGCATCGGTGGCGTCGCGGAGGACGAGCGGTGTGGCTTCGCCGAGGCCTTCGCCTTTTTTAGAGCTCCAGCCGAGGGATTTGTAATTGGTGAAATCGAGATACCCGCGCAGCTCGAGCAACATGTCTTTGTAGCCGATGCCGAAGCATTCTTTGAACATGGGCTCCGTGACAGGCTCTTTGGCGGAACGCTGGATGAAGGTGACAAAGCCTTTTTGAAAACGCTGGCCCGTCTGATAAAGACACATGTGGACGAAGGCGGTGGATTGTTTGGCCCACTTGCTACCGATGGAATTGCGCGCGATGGGGTCGTCGTGTTTCACGGCGAACATTTCCGGAAACGACATGAGATGCGTGCGCTGGAGAGCGGCGTTGAAATCACGATCCTCAGCGGCGGCGGTAAGCGGCGCGGCGGTGTCACCATCGGCAGCGGCGAGGGCGTTGAGTTGGGCGGCGTTGGCCTGCTGGATCGAGACCGTGTTGGGATCGTCGAGCTTGGCGAATTCGATCAACGTGGGACTGACCTTCATGCCCATGAGCAACTGCGCGAGCCCTTCCTCGAGCCAAGCGGCGAGGCGGGGCGTGGTGCGCGCGAGGAGTGAGTGAACGTATTCGCGATAAAGCTGTTTGTAAGCGTCGACCTCGATGCTGCCGTTGTTTTCGACGCCGCTGGCATTGAGCTCGGTCTCGAGCCCGGCGAGGGACAACTCGCGGGTTTGCAGATCGACGACGATCGCGGAGCGCTCGTTGTTGCGCAGAAAGAGGCTAGCCATACCTTGAGCGGGACCGGCGTCGGCGGTTTTGGGGACGAAGGTTTTGAATTTATCCCCGCGGCCGCAGAGGATGATCGAGACAGGCGTGGGGCTGCGCCCGACGAGCGAAGGCCAGACGACGCCGATGGCTTGGTTGAACAACTGAAAATCCTGAATGAGGCGCTTGGTCTCGCGATCGGAGGCGTTGGAAAGAATTTCAAAGCCGGGAATCTCGGCGTGGCGCCAAGCCTCAGGCGGAGGTAAATCGCGCGCATCGGTGACCGTGTAAGCGGGCAACGCGACGACCGGGTCGTACTGGGCGCTGGCAGGGTTTTGCGCGTGAGCGAGAGGGAGGCTCGCGAGGGACAATAAAGCCGAAAGGAACAAGCGCTTCATGGAAAAAATGGGGAGAAAATCAAAAGGGCAACTGCCGCAGCGATAAATCGCGTCCCAAAGACAAAGGCGCGAGTTAAAACCAAGTGCTCAGATTGACGCATCCGACGCCCGGAAAGTTTCAACGAGAACAACCAAAGGTAAAACCGACGACGCCGTTTCCCCGCTTGCGTCGGATCCGCCGTCGGCGGCAAACTGACCGTGTTAATGACGCTCGGGTGGTGGAATGGCAGACACGAAGGTCTTAGAAGCCTTTGCCGTAAGGTGTGCAGGTTCGAGTCCTGTCCCGAGCACCAAAAGAAAAAACCGGAGCAGACCGGCGCACTACTTCAGGGCGCGAGACCGAGGCGGTCGCCCATCTTGGCGTAGGTTTCGAGGTGTTGCTCGCTCTGCTCCAGCAGATCGGCATCAAAACGGATGCGGCCCGCTTGGAACAACGTGATCACACACGAACCGCCAAACGAGAAGAGGCCCTTTTCGTCGCCCTTGGCCACATCGCGGCCAAACGTGTAGCTTTGCACGATACTGCCGACATTGGTCGCGCCGACTTCGAGCATCGCCACTTCGCCGAAACCGGGAGCCTGGATGAGGGTGAGTTCGCGTTTGTTTTCGATGAGGTAGTGAATGTTGCGCCGCAGCGCGACGGGGCTCACGGAATACAACCAACCGTTGATCAAACTCGCTTCGCTGGGGGTGCCGCCGACAGGAAAATGAAAGCGGTGATAATCCACGGGGCACAGTCGCGAGATGAGCATCGCGCCGCAGGCGAATTTTTTCGCGAGCACGCGCTGATCTTCAGGCAACGCCGCTTCGCCGAGTAATTCCGCTAGCGTAAACTTCATGCCCTTCACGTAAAAACCATCGGCGGTGTCCACGTTTTGAAACGCAAGGTGGCGCCCATCGGCGGGGAAAACCGCGACCGTATCGCCCGACGCAATCGGACGCGCGGCGGGTTTAAGCGCACGATAGAAAAATTCGTTGAACGTCTTGTAATCGAAGGGCGACTTAAGGAACTCATCCACGTCGAGGTTGTACTTCGTGATGAATGGAATAATCTCTAACGCGCTCTCACGTTTGGTCATCTTGCGACCGTACCATTGCGAGAACCACGCACGGCGCGCGAGCAACCACACGGCCGCGCGGCCGAGCGGATTACCGTAAGCGAAGCGCAGCCAGCCTTCGCCGTAAATCTGCTCAGTTTTCAGCGTGCGGGCGTAGCGGTCGTAGTAGCGGATGGGTTCGGCGGACATGCCCGCAGAGGCTCACGCATCGGCGCGTCGGCGCAAAGGAGAAAACGCCGGAGCCCAAAGGCCCCGGCGGACGAAAAACTGGTTTACTTCATCACCAGTTCGTCGGCCTTCACGGTGAATTTCACCGCGCTGCCTTCGACGACGGCGCCCGAGATGAGCGCGCGGGCGAGCTTGGTCTCGATGTGGCGTTGCAAGAAACGTTTCAACGGCCGCGCACCGAAGACCGGGTCGTAACCTTTTTCCGCCGCCCAATCTTTCGCGGCTTTGTCGAGGACGACGGTGACGCGGCGATCAGCGAGACGTTTGTTTAGATCGGCGAGGAGCAAGTCCACGATGATCGTGATTTCCTCGAGCGTGAGCGGCTTGAAGAGAATCGTTTCGTCGATGCGGTTGAGAAACTCGGGGCGGAAGGCTTTGCGGAGCTCCATCATGACGCTCTCGCGCACGCTCTCGGGAATCGTGTCGCTGGTCACGCCTTCGAGCAGGTGGCGCGAGCCAAGGTTGGACGTCATGATGATGATCGTGTTTTTGAAATCTACGGTGCGGCCCTGAGAATCCGTGATGCGCCCGTCGTCGAGGACTTGGAGCAGGACGTTGAACACATCGGGATGCGCCTTCTCAATTTCGTCGAAGAGCACCACGGCGTAGGGCTTGCGGCGCACGGCCTCGGTGAGTTGGCCGCCTTCATCGTAGCCGACGTAGCCGGGAGGAGCGCCGATGAGGCGAGAGACGCTGTGTTTCTCCATGTACTCGGACATGTCGATGCGGACCATCGCGGCCTCGGTGTCGAAGAGCGTCTCGGCGAGCGTCTTAGCGAGTTCGGTTTTGCCAACGCCGGTGGGACCGAGGAACAGGAAACTGCCGACGGGCCGGCGCGGGTCTTTGATGCCGCTGCGGGCGCGGAGGATCGCCTCGGTCACGAGCGTCACCGCTTCGCTTTGGCCGACGACGCGTTGGTGCAATACGTCCTCGAGACGGAGCAATTTGTCTTTCTCGCCCTCGACGAGCCGCGTGACGGGCACGCCGCTCCATTTAGAAACGACCTCGGCGATTTCATCCGCGGAGACTTCTTCTTTAAACAGCGTCGTTTGTTCGCGGCCCTTTTTATCGAGGCGTTTTAATTCTTCCTCCATCTGCGGGAGTTTGCCGTGGCGCAGCTCGGCGACTTTGTTGAGGTCGTAGGCGCGTTCAGCTTTTTCCATTTCCAATCGCGTGGCGTCGATCTCCTCGCGGAGTTTACGGGTTTTTTGAACGGAGGCTTTTTCTTTTTCCCAGTGCAGGCGGATGCCTTTGGATTTCTCGCGCGCTTCGGCGAGTTCTTGGCGCAGAGCTTCGAGGCGGCGCTTGCTGGCGTCGTCTTTTTCTTTGGCGAGGGCGGTCTCTTCGATTTCGAGACGGAGAACCTTGCGAGTGAGCTCGTCGAGTTCCTGCGGCATCGAGTCCATCTCGGTGCGGATCATGGCGCAGGCCTCGTCCATGAGGTCGATGGCTTTGTCGGGCAGAAAACGATCGGTGATGTAGCGGTTGGAGAGCGTGACGGCGGCGACGAGCGCGTTGTCCTGAATGCGCACGCCGTGGTGGAGTTCAAAACGCTCTTTGATGCCGCGCAAAATCGAGAGCGCGTCTTCGACCGTGGGTTGATCCACGACGACGGGTTGAAAGCGGCGCTCAAGCGCGGCGTCTTTCTCGATGTGCTGACGGTATTCGTCGAGCGTGGTCGCGCCGATGCAGTGCAACTCGCCGCGCGCGAGCATCGGCTTGAGGAGATTGCCCGCGTCCATCGCGCCCTCGGTCTTACCGGCGCCGACGATCGTGTGGAGTTCATCGATAAACAGAATGATGCGGCCCTCGGCTTGTTTCACTTCGTTGAGCACAGCCTTTAGGCGCTCTTCAAATTCGCCGCGGTATTTAGCGCCGGCGACGAGCGAACCCATATCGAGTGAGAAAATGGTTTTGTCCTTGAGGCCTTCGGGGACGTCGCCGCGAAGGATGCGTTGGGCGAGGCCTTCGACGATGGCGGTCTTACCGACGCCGGGCTCGCCGATGAGCACAGGGTTGTTTTTGGTTTTGCGCGAGAGGATGCGGATGGTGCGGCGGATCTCTTCATCGCGGCCGATGACGGGATCCATTTTCCCTTTGCGCGCTTGGGCGACGAGGTCGATGCCGTACTTCTCGAGGGCGGCGTAGGTGGCCTCGGGGTTATCGGTGGTGACGCGTTGATTGCCGCGAATTTCTTGGAGCACCTTGAGGACCTTGGCGCGCTCGAGCGTGAAACTTTTGAAAAGTTTCTTGAGTGCCTCGGGCTTCGCGACCTCGAGGAGACCGAGGAAGAGGTGTTCGACGGAGATGAATTCGTCTTTGAGGGACTTGGCTTCAGCCTCGGCGCGCGTGAACACGTCGTTCACGGCTTGGGTGACGTACACTTTGGAGGAATCGACGCTGCCGGTGACTTTGGGGATGCGCTCGAGTTCGCGATCCACGGCGAGCGCGAGGGCGCTGGCGGTGAGGCCGAGTTTGTCGACGAGACCGGGGACGAGGCCGCTCTCTTGGGCGAGCAAAGCGGAGAGCAAATGCCACGTGTCGACCTCGTGGTGGTTGAGACGGCGGGCGATGGCCTGGGCGTCCGTGACCGCCTGGCGGGACATCTGGGTGAAGGTGTTCAAGTCCATATAAGAGCTGAAACCTGCAGGGACCGCGCCAGTGTCCACGCCGAGGGCCGAAGGATCGGCGCGAGCCTAAAGCTGAGTCAGTTCGGGGCGCTTTGGCCCACGGGTAGCGTCACGAAGGCGCACTGTGCTTAAGTTGAATTTCGGCCGGCCCGCCCGCTGCTTTACTTCGGGTTGATTTCGTAAACCTCGACAATGGCGACGCCGGGTTTCGCGGGTTGATCGGGCAGACTTTCGAACGGTTGCACGATCGCGGTGTAGCTGCCGGGAGCGAGGTCGGCCATGACGCACGGTTCGCGCCGGTTGCCCGGGGCGTAGCCGGTGGCGTAGATTTGTTGCTCGCTGTAGTAGGTAACCGTGGGCCGGAAATCGTCAGCGACACCATTCACGCGCGTGGAACCCGTACTCCAGTCGTCGTTTTTCATGACGAGGTCGCCGGCCGAATTATAAATTTCCAAGTAAGGATCATCCATCGCGGTGAGGCCGTATTTGGCGAGGGAGGGACCTTGGACGCGGATCAAAATGCGCTTCGTGGGGCCAGAGCCTGCTTGCACGACGAAACCGCCGATCATGGCCTTGGAACGGTCGGCGTAGCCGCGCGTGGAGAGGTTGATGACCTTGTTGTCGTTGCGATCAACCTCGTAGGCTTCGACGAGTGTGGTGCCGGTGCCGCCGTCGGTGCTCTCGACATTAACGGTGTAACTGCCCGGATCGAGCGTAGTGAGGAGCGCGGAATCTTTACTACCAGAGGGAAAAGGAAACGCGCCGACGGCGGCACTGGCGGCGGCGATTTGGGTGCCGGTGGAGGCCGTGCCGACCGGTGTGCCCCAGTTGTCGTTTTCGCCGATTTTTACAGCAGGGGAACGATCCGTCCGATAAAGCGTGATGCGGGGATCGGCGAGCGTGTTGGGCACGTTAAAGGGCGACGCGGCGATGGCGGGGCCCGAGGCGCGCACGAGCATTTTCTTGGCGACCGAGCCTTGGATGACAAAGCCGGCGATGAGTTGTTGTTCGCCCGTGCCGCTGAAGGCGCGCGTGGCGACGTTAATAAGGGTGCCGGTGTTGGTAGCGGTCTGGGTTTGCAGGCGGTAATTAGCGACCTCGAAGGCGCTTTGTTCGACGGTAAGGGCGTTGTAGGCTTCGCCACTTTGTCCGGTCGCGATGCCGACGGGGACGCTGATCGGCGAGGGCGCGGTGATGTTGGGATTAGAGAAATACGCGAGGCGGGTGCCAGGCGCGTAGGCCATGATCGTGCGGTAGGTGACTTGGTTACGGCCGACCAAACGATAACCGTAGCTGTAAGCATAAGCGCCCGTGCCTTGGGAGCCGTCGGAGTTCTTGGAGTTGTCCCGATCGTGAGCGCAGCCTAGATTGTGCCCGAGCTCGTGCGTGACCGTTTCTTGGCCGGAAACGTAGGAGGATTGGACGACGCAGAAGCCGAAGAGCGGATTATAATTTTGCCCCGGGGTCGCGAGCAAGTAGCCCAATCCGGCGCTCGTGGTATCTGCGCGTTGGAGAATCAAGCACGTGAGATCCGCGCCGGATTGATCGCGCAGCGCGTGAATCTCGTCCATCTTGCCATCGGTCGTAGAACGCAGCGCCGTGAGCGCGTCGCTTTGCCAAGAAGCGACGGAGGACGTGAGCTCATCACCGGGGAGATTTACTTCGGCGATTTTAACGAGTCGCACGCGCGCAGCCACCAAACTGGCGGCGAAGTCGCTGTTCACCTTGGCGGTGGCATTATCGAAAAAACTCTGGATCGCCGCCGTCCGCGTCGCACCCGACAAGTTAGACATCATCGCTTGGGTGTAGAGAAACATGAGGTCGATCGTGACGTTGGCTCCGGCGCTGGCAGCGGTCGGCGGGATCAACCCAACTGCCGGCGCGCTCGCTGATTCGAGTTGAGCGGCGGCGACTTTGCGGCGCGAGAGAGCGGCGATCGCATCAGCATCGAGGACGGGTCGCGGGGGGTTGATCATACCGCACGGCGGCACGAGCGCATCATCGATCTGGAAAAATTGCGTGAGTTCCGCCGTCGCAGCGCGGAGCGCAAATTTACCCAATTCGACATCCTGAATCGAGGCATGAAGAAACCCGGCGTTGTAAGATAAAATCACGCGACTCTGCGGCCGACCCTCGATCGTGCCCGTGCTCGTGAAGCGGTCGGGGCCCATGGAATGTGTGCCGTCGATCACGACGCCGAGCGTGGTACCATCGGGCAGCGGAATCGCGACGCGACCAGCGCCCGGTTGTTGCCAAAAAGGGGAATCTTTCGCGGTGAAGAGCGCGGCGTTGAGGCGCACGTAGTGGATCGCCCGCGCGGGCGCCGGCAACGCCCGGTCGAGGGCCGCCGCATCGGTCGGTTGCGCATAGGCAAACAAGGGCTGCGCCGTGGCCCGCGACATAGCCACCGGCGAGTTCGAAGCGACGGTCGCAGCGACAAGCCCCGAGGAATCAGCAGGGACGCTCTTGGTTCCTCCAGGCTGGACGACGCTCGCGGTGGTCGCAGGCCGTGCCGATGGCGCATCCGCCAACGGATTAGGTTGTAGCAACCAGAACGTGAAACCCGCCAACACCAGCACACTCATCAACACCAGCGCGCGCTTCTGGAAGGAGGATTTCATGAAAGGAGTGGAATAAGAAACGCCGCCGATGCAACGCCATTAAATCGCGTTTAATAAAACCGGCGGCGTCCAGTTACAAACACGTCACCAGACATGAGCTGAATCAACGAAGAGTCCTGTCACGAAAATGTAACCCCGCAGCGATTTGATGAGATTGAACGTTTCCAGGAGAAGCGGAGTCTTCCCCTGCGTAGTTCACAGGTTTGCTTGGTGTTAGGTTCAGGTAGAACGAAGGCCGTCCAGGGGTGGACGGCCTTCACTGTTTTTAAGCGGAAATGGTGGGCCGGGTGGGATTCGAACCCACAGTCAAAGGATTATGAGTCCTCTGCTTTGACCATTAAGCTACCAGCCCGAAAATTTAACGGATCCAGCCACTTAGAAAGATCGCTAGGCGACTTCTCATGGTGACTAAACCCAAAGAAAATCTGCAGGGTTTAACCTGCGACTAACTGTGTCGTACAATTTAGAATCGGGTCAACTGCGACCCACCGCAAGACTGCGAAATAGCCTATGGCTTAAACTCGATTCGTCATCCCGATCCCTAGTTAGGTGCGATGGTGGACGCTGGCGGACTCGAACCGCCGACCCCCTGCGTGTGAAGCAGGTGCTCTAACCAACTGAGCTAAGCGTCCCTCTAATCGAGCGGGCAACGTGCCCCTCCCCTGCGGCCGAATCAATCCTGTTTTCTGAAACCCGTATTTCAGTACGCTATGCTCGCTGCGCGCCGGCGCGCTATTTCTTGGTCACCACCGCGCGCTTTCGGTCCGGTACGACCGTGCGGCAGATTTCACACACGGTGCCATCACACCCATGCGCCGAACAATGCTCCCGCCCGTAAAAAATAATCCGCAGGTGCAACGCGTTCCAATGACCGCGCGGAAACAGTTTTTTCAGATCCGCCTCCGTCTGCTCCACGTTTTTTCCGTTGGTCAATTTCCACCGCTGCGCCAGCCGGTGAATATGCGTATCCACCGGAAAAGCCGGCACGCCGAAGGCCTGCGCCATCACGACACTCGCCGTCTTGTGCCCCACGCCGGGCAACGCCTCGAGCTCCGCAAAACTCGCCGGCACCGCACCGCCGTGGCGCTCGATCAACAACCGCGACAACTCCCGGATCGCCTGCGCCTTCCGCGGCGCCAACCCACACGGGCGCACGATCGCGTCGATCTCCGCCACCGTCCGCCGCGCCATCGCCGCCGGCGTATCCGCCAGTTTAAACAACGCCGGCGTCACCAGGTTCACGCGCTTGTCCGTGCATTGCGCCGAAAGCAAAACGGCGATCAACAACGTGTACGCATCCTTGTGGTCGAGCGGCACCGGGGTCTCCGGATACAGCTCCGCCAAGCGACGATCCACCCACGCCGCCCGCTCGATTCTCGTACAAAAAGGTTTTGCCGCTCCGCGTGTTGCCATCGCCCGCAAAGCAGCCGCGCTTCGCGGCCAAAAACAAACCCTTAATAGCCCACGCGTTTTTCAAATCACGGTTGCACGAGCGCCGGCGGCTTCCACTGTATATTCACACATGTCTTCGTCCGCCGCTCTTCTCGCTCCGACCGACACCTTCGCTCGCCGCCACACCGGCGACCACGCTCCCGAGACCGCCGCGATGCTCGCGCTGCTCGGCTACCCTTCGGTCGACGCGCTCGTCGATGCCGCCGTCCCGCCGCACATCCGCCGCGGCGCGCTCAACGTCCCCGCCGCCCTCGGCGAGACCGCCGCCCTCGCCGAACTGCGCGCCCTCGCCAGCGAAAATAAAGTATTCCGCAATTTCATCGGCGCCGGTTACTACGACACGGCCACGCCGGGCGTCATCCAACGCACCATTCTCGAAAACCCCGGCTGGTACACCGCCTACACGCCCTACCAAGCTGAGATTTCGCAAGGCCGCCTCGAAGCGTTGCTCAATTTCCAGACGCTCGTGACCGATCTCACCGCGCTCGAAATCGCCAACGCCTCCATGCTCGACGAAGGCACGGCCGCCGCCGAGGCCATGATGATGTGTCACCGTCTCAAAGGCGGCGACGACGACGCGCACCGCCGCTTTTTCGTCTCCGAAAAATGCCACCCGCAGACGATCGACATCGTCAAAACCCGCGCCATTCCCCTCGGCATCGACGTCGTCATCGGCGACCACCGCACCTACGCGCCCGCTGCCGATTGCTTCGGCGTGCTCGTGCAATACCCCGACACCACGGGCTCGATCCTCGACTTCGAAACATTTTTCTCCGCCGCGCACGCCGCGGGCGCATTCACGATCGTCGCGACCGATTTGCTCGCGCTCACGCTGCTGCGCGCGCCCGGTGAGTTCGGCGCCGATGTCGCCGTCGGCTCCGCCCAACGCTTCGGCGTTCCGCTCGGCTTCGGCGGCCCGCACGCCGGTTTCCTCGCCACCAAAGACGCTTTCAAACGCCAGATGCCCGGCCGCCTCGTCGGCGTTTCCAAAGACGCCCAAGGCGATCCCGCCATGCGCCTCGCTCTCGGCACGCGCGAGCAACACATCCGCCGCGACAAAGCTACGTCCAACATCTGCACGGCCCAAGTTCTCCTCGGCGTGATGGCCTCGATGTACGCCGTTTACCACGGCCCGGCGGGTCTCGTGAAAATCGCTCGTCGCGTGAAACTCCTCACCGAGCTCCTCGCCGCCGGGCTGCGCAGCGTCGGCGCCACGGTCAACCCCGAGCCCGTCTTCGACACGCTCACCATCGGCAACGTCGCCCCGGAGCGCGTCCACGCCGCCGCCGCCGCGAAAAAAATCAACCTCCGCCGCCTCGACGCCCGCACCGTCGGCGTGTCGCTCGACGAAACCACCACGGTCGAAGACGTGCAGATGATCCTCGGCTTTTTTAGCGAATCGGGCGCACTCAACCTCACCGCCGCGAAGGCCGAGCTCGCGACGTTCCCCTCGACGTTGGCCCGCACGAGCCCGTTTCTCACCGCGGCGACGTTCAACCGTTACCACACCGAGCACGAGATGCTGCGCTACATCAAGCGCCTCGAGGCCAAAGACCTCTCGCTCTGCCACTCGATGATCTCGCTCGGCTCGTGCACGATGAAGCTCAACGCGACGTCCGAGATGTTGCCCGTCTCTTGGCCCGAGTTCAGCAAGCTCCATCCGTTCGCGCCGTCCGAGCAGACGCGCGGCTACGCCAAACTGTTCAAAGACCTCGAAACTTGGCTCGCCGATATCACCGGTTTCGCGGGCATTTCCTTGCAACCCAACGCCGGCTCGCAGGGCGAATACGCCGGGCTCCTCGTCATCCGCGCCTACCACGAGGCGCGCGGCCAAGGCCACCGCAACATCTGTCTCATTCCCACCAGCGCCCACGGCACCAATCCCGCCAGCGCCGCGATGTGCGGCTTCACCGTCGTCCCCGTCGCTTGCGACGCACTGGGCAACATCGACGTCGCGGACCTCACCGCCAAAGCCACCGCGCACGCCCACGATCTCGCGGCGCTCATGGTCACTTATCCGTCTACGCACGGCGTGTTTGAGACCGCCATCAAAGACATCTGTGCGACGATCCACGCGCACGGCGGCCAAGTCTACATGGACGGCGCCAACATGAACGCCCAAGTCGGCCTCACGTCGCCCGGCCACATCGGCGCCGATGTCTGCCACCTCAATCTCCACAAAACGTTCTGCATCCCGCACGGCGGTGGCGGCCCCGGCATGGGTCCCATCGGCGTCGCGGCGCACCTCGTGCCGTTCCTGCCCGGCCACCAAGTCGTCGCGCCGGTCGGCACGCAGAAGTCCGCCATCGGCGCCGTCTCCGCCGCGCCTTACGGCTCGGCCAGCATCCTCGTGATTTCTTGGATGTATATCCGGATGATGGGCCCCGACGGCCTCACGGCCGCCACCAAACACGCGATTCTCAAGGCCAACTATATGGCCAAACGCCTGGAGAATTTTTTCCCCGTGCTCTACCGCGGCAACGCCGGCCTCATCGCCCACGAATGCATCATCGATCTGCGCGCTTGGAAAAAATCCGGCATCGAAGTCGAAGACGCCGCGAAACGCCTGATGGATTACGGCTACCACGCGCCGACGATGTCGTTCCCCGTCCCTGGCACGTTCATGATCGAGCCCACCGAAAGCGAAGCTCAGAGCGAGCTCGACCGTTTCTGCGATGCGCTCATTTCCATCCACGGCGAAATGCAAGCCGTCGTGCACGGCGCATCCGACAAAGCCAACAACCCGCTCAAACACGCCCCGCACACCGCGAAAGTCGTCTGCGGCGACACGTGGGATCACCCCTACTCGCGCGAGACGGCGGCGTTCCCTGCGCCATGGACGCGCGTCAGCAAATTCTGGCCGAGCGTGGGCCGCGTCGACAACGTCTACGGCGACCGCAATCTCGTCTGCTCCTGCCTCGGCATGGCAGCCTACGCCGAAGCGAAACCGTAAAAGCCGACGGAGATTATTCCCTAAAAGGCGCGTTGCGCTCGGCGCGCCTTTTTCGTTCACGTTGTGGCCGATGAAAATCATCCGCCACCTCTCCCCCGCTGGCCCCGCTTACGCCGCGCTGCAACCCGACGGCTCCGCTCGTGAAATCGCCGGCGACATTTTCGGCGAGTTCCGCGTCACTGATCGTGTCGTCACCCCCGGCAAACTCCTCGTACCGGTCGTCCCGACCAATCTTCCGTGCATCGGCCTCAACTACAAAAAGCACGCCGCCGAGAGCAACAGCCCGCTCCCGAAATATCCCGTGCTCTTCATCAAGAACACCGCCGCCGTCCAAAACCCCGGCGACCCGATCGAGCTTCCCGTCAAACTCCCGAGCACCAAGGTCGACTACGAATGCGAACTCGCCGTCGTCATCGGTAAACGCTGCAAAAACGTCTCCCGCGCTGAAGCCCTCGACTACGTCCTCGGCTACACCTGCGCCAACGATGTCTCCGCCCGCGACTGGCAACGCGACGGCGGTGGCGGCCAATGGTGCCAAGGCAAAGGCTTCGACACGTTTTGCCCGCTCGGGCCCGTCCTCGTCACCCGCGACGAAATCCCCAACCCCAACGCCCTCCGCATCCGCACCCTCCTCAACGGCGAGACGATGCAGGATTGGAACACCGACGACATGATCTTCGACGTGCCCGCGATCATCGAGTTTCTCAGCTCCAGCAAAACCCTCCTGCCCGGCACCGTCATCCTCACCGGCACACCCCACGGCGTCGGCTTCGCGCGCACGCCTCCGGTCTGGCTTAAGGCCGGCGACACCGTCAGCATCGATATCGAAAAAATCGGCACGCTCACCAACCCCGTCATCAACGAACCCGTCTGATCACTGCTCCCCTTCACCAGCTACTCGTCTTATCCACTGACATCCCACTCGCTTCACCACCCCACCATGAAATCCCTCCCCCGCCGCTCCTTCCTCAAAACCCTCGGTGCCGCCGGCCTCGCCGCGCCGTTTATTTCGCGTAGCCTGCTCGCCGCGCAACCGAGCAAAATTCTCCGCCACGCCAGCTTCGGCGCCTCCGGCATGGCGTGGTCCGACATCCAAGCCATCGCCAGTAATCCGTTCGTCAAACTCGTCGCCGTTGCCGACGTCGATCTCAACAAAGTCGCCGACGTCAAAGCCATGTTCCCCGACGTGCGCGTCTACCAAGACTGGCGCCAACTTCTCGACAAGGAGCAGAGCAACATCGACTCGTGCAACGTCTCCGTGCCCGACCACATGCACGCGCCCATCGCCTACTCCGCGATGCAACTCGGCAAACACGTTTACTGCCAAAAACCCCTCGCGCACGACATCTACGAGACGCGCGTCCTCACCGAATTTGCCCGCGAGAAAAAACTCATCACCCAAATGGGCATTCAGATTCACTCGCAGAAAGTTTACCGCCAAGCCGTCGCCATCGTCCACAGTGGCGCCATCGGCAAAGTGAAAGAAGTCCACACGTGGAGTAATAAAAAATGGGGCGACGTCGGGGCCCCGCCCACCGCCACTACGCCCGTCCCCGGTGGTTTCAACTGGGACCTCTGGCTCGGCAACGCCGCCGAGCGGCCCTACGTGCCCGGTTATTATCATCCCAGCAATTGGCGCAAACGCCTCGACTTCGGCACGGGCACCTTCGGCGACATGGGTTGCCACATCTTCGATCCCGTCTTCGAAGCCGTCGCCCTCACCGCGCCGCTGTCCGTGCGCTCCGATGGTCCCGCCCCCGACCGCTGGAACTGGGCGACCGACGCCGTCATCCGCTACGTTTTCCCCGGCACGCCGTACACCGCGGATAAAACCGTCGCGGTCACTTGGTATGACGGCGACCAACGTCCACCCGCGGAAATCCGCGCGCTCATCGCCACCAAAAACGCCACGACGATGACCACTGTCGACGACACGGGCCGCGCCGGCAAAACCAAGCGCCAAGCCGAACCCGACCAAGGCTCGATCATCATCGGCACCGAAGGCGTGCTCCTCGTCCCGCACATCGCCACGCCGAAACTTTTCCCCGAGGTGAAGTTCGCCGACTACAAAATCCCCGAGATAGCCGGCACGCACCATTGGAGCGATTGGGCCGAAGCCATCGTCGGCGGCCCCGGCAAACCGCTCGCGTCCTTCGATTATTCCGGCCCGCTCACGGAAGCCGTTCTCCTCGGCAGCGTCGCCGTGCGTTTCCCGCACACCGACCTCAAGTGGAACGCCGCGAAACTCCAGTTCGAAAACGAAAAAGCCGCCAACGCCTACGTCCGCCGCACCTACCGCAAAGGCTGGGAAGTGGCCGGATTATAAAACGATGAGCATCGCGCGCTTCGCCTCCCGAAGCGCGCGATAGGTATTAGCGCGTGAGCCGCACTTCGCTCGTGCGCGCCCAGTCAATCGGAGGCACCGATTTAAATCCGGGCGCCGCGATCGTGAAGAGCCCGTTGGACTCGCCGGAGATTTTTCGCACGACGATCGCGTCGGCGCTCGCGGTCACAGCGAGCACGAGGCCTTTGACGCGGATTCGGTCGATCGTGAGCGAAGGAAAATCTTTGGGCAGCTTGGGGTCGATGACGCAGCCGTCCACCGTGGGCGCGAAGCCCAAAAATCCGCGCAACATAATCTGCGGCACGAGTAACGATTCAAAAAATTCCCGGTCGAGCCCGAGGCCACCGGCCGCACCGTCGCCTTGGAGCGCGGCGCCTTGTTTTTTGTAGTACGCACGGTAGCCGCCGCCCGCTTGGACGTCGTCGAACCACGTCGTGATTTCGCGCAAGCGCGCCCAAGCGACATCGGGTCCGGCGACTTTCAAACGTGCGCTCAAATCCATAAACGACCAGCCCAACACCGCGCCGCCGTCCTGCACTTGTCCGCCAAAGGGAATCGTTTCCGGCCGCGACCAACCCCAGAAGTAGTACTCGACGTTGCGGCGCGTCGTACTGCGCGGTCCAAAACGAAAACGATAAATATCCGCGCCCGTCGAGGTATCGCCCGCCACGATGCGTTTACCGTCGAGCCAATCTAAAATCGCTCGGGCGTGCGCGTCCGTCGCGAAACCGTAGTGAATCGCATCCGTGTTAAGAAACGTGAATCCGTA